>JAVVPN010000064.1:0-16788 GCA_036655755.1 Bacteroidales bacterium
GTTTTTATAGTTGGCATCCATCGTTAAATAGTCTTGGCTTTATTGGTATAACACTCAGAATAGAAGTGCGTTCGCAATTGAACCGTAAAAAACGAATGAAAGTTGGTAAAGTTGGTTAAGAATACAGAATGAGTTCTTTTAAATCAGTACTCCATGTAAGTACATAAGAGTGGGTAGAGCGGTAATGAAGCTCAAAAATACGCCTGGTTTCATTTTTCTCAAATATCCCGGTGAAGCTACCTTCCGATTTTATGGTATTAATTTGAAGAAGATGCAGATGTTTCTTAAAATCAATTTCCTCCTGGTCGATCATTTTAAAAAGTGTTTCTTTAGCTGACCAACAAATGAGTGCATAGTCTAACGGAGCGGAAATATCTGTACCGATTATTTCATCCTCATTCATGAATTTTGATTGCAAACGCATTACTTTAGGCGCTCGTTGCTCGATATCAATAGCCACAGTTCGATGCGAATGTAGCATAATCGCAGCATAACCATTTGTATGAGATATACTGATTTTGAACTCAGAACCCTTCAGATAGGGTTTCCCGGATGGATAATAACCGATTATAGCGTCTTGGTTGAGCAATTGCTCCAACATTACCCGCACTGTTAAAAACTCAATCCTTCGTTTTTGAGACACGAACTGATTAAGGTCTGATTGATAGCAAGTAGCATCTTTGAGCAGGGCGAGCAATTCCTGTTCAGTTTCATTCATCTCCCAAAGCCCGATAAGCGCTCCGTCTGAATGAATAATTTCAGATAATGGCATAAGCGGATTTTAGGAATGATGGATAATTTCAGCAGGTTTTGCAACGATAAACTTCACTTTCAAAATTCGGCGACGATCTACGCCAAGAATCACAAACCGATATCCCCGGTAGTCGATTGTTTCATTGATAACGGGAAAATCGCCTTTAATTTCGAGGATTAGTCCGGCAAGGGTTTCGCAGTCTTCGGCCTCGCTACCGAAGTCACTTTCTTCAAGCCCCGTGATTTTATAAAAATCATTGAGCTGCACTTTGGCTTCGAAAATCCAGGTCGTATCGTTGATTTTCTGAAAATTCAATTCATCTTCATCATATTCATCGCTGATCTCTCCGATAATCTCTTCGAGCACATCTTCGAGGGTAATCAATCCCGACGTTCCGCCAAATTCATCTACCACGATGGCCATATGTATTTTTTTCGACCGAAAATCTTCCAATAGATCATCAATCTTTTTAGTTTCCGGCACATAATAGGCCGGGCGGATCAGCGAACGCCAATCAAACGTATCCGGCTGATTCAGATAAGGTAACAGGTCTTTGATATAAAGGACTCCTTTAATATGGTCTTCAGTTGTTTCATACACCGGAATGCGTGAATAATTAGTATCCACAACCAGCTTCATCACTTCGGAAAAATCAGAGTTGATCTCAATACACGTCATCTCCATGCGCGAAGTCATCACTTCAAGTGCCGCTTTATCACCGAATTTAATAATCTCTTCAAGCATTGATTTTTCCTCCTTAATCTCATGCGAAGTAAGCTCAAGGGCCTGCGATAAATCGTCCATCGACAAATTCTGATTACGCCGGCTCAGATTTTTATTGATCACCTCGGTAGCGATTACCAATAAAGACGCCAACGGATAAAACAGTTTTTGTAATACTCGTAGTGTAGATGCGGAGATACGTGCAAACTTGAGCGCATTATATGAAGCGTAAATCTTTGGCATGATCTCGCCAAACAGCAACAAAAGGAAGGTTAGTACAACAGTTTGCACTAAAAATGAAAAAAGAGGCGACTGATCGATAAATATCGCATTCATGAAAAAAGTAACGAGAATAACGACAGCGACATTCACAAAATTATTTGCAATCAGAATCGTGGCTAATAAAAATTGTGAGCGGCTTAACAGAGACTCTATCAACCGATCGGAAGGATGATCATGGTCATCAATACGGTTACGATCAACCGGTGATAAAGAAAAGAAGGCTATTTCGGAAGCTGAGATGAATCCGGATGCGCATAATAACAGGCAGGCAAGCAATAATGCTATAATAGCACTTAACGATGGCGCTTGCCATTGAATAGAGGTAAAGAGCTGAGATAAATAATAATCTGAGTCCAAAGAGATGAGTATTAGTTAGACATCTTAATACAGAAGAGCCGGAATCTGATAATATTCTGACTCTTCTGATTTTAGCGGTTATTTCCGCTCTGCAAATATAACAAATTTGAATTAAAACGGTAGGTCGTCCGCCTGATTATTTAAGGCTTGATCAGCCTGTGGTTGCGCAGGGTTTTGGAATGGCTGTGGTTGAGCCGGAGCTTGTGTCACACCCGGATTGGCAGGCGCAAAATTACCCGTAGCAGAACCTTCCGGACGACGGCCTAAAAGTTCTATATTCTCAGCATATATTTCGGTTGTATATCTTTTTACCCCGTTTTGATCATCCCAACTACGTGTACGGATTTTTCCCTCAATAAATAAAGGCGATCCTTTGTGTACATATTTTTCAACAATCTCGGCCAATCCGCGCCAAGCTATGACATTATGCCATTCGGTACGCTCGGGCACCTGTACGCCGGCTTGTGTTTTATAACCTCTTTCGGTGGTAGCCAGGGGGAATGATGCCACCGCTACTCCTCCTTCCAAATAACGTATTTCCGGTTCTTTACCTACGTTACCGATTAGAATTACTTTATTTACTGACATAGCTGTAATTTATTAGGATTTTGTAATTATCTATAAACAAATATAGCTAAAAGCTACCCATCCTCAAAAATATACCACACATATATATTATAGTTGTTCGATGCAAATATGTGTCAGGCGCGATACCGGATATTGATCAAGCTCTTTGCGCGGAATGGCTTGGTAAAACTTACCCAGCATTGCGGCATGTGGCATTCGGATACGGTAAAATGTAGTATGAATGCGCTGATGTGACAAAATATGCTTCCGTTGCATAATCAGACTAACTTCAATCTCTACATTACCAAACAAGCCCTGAAAAGCATCCGAGCAAATTAACTGATCAAGAGAGAAAGCCGATTCGGTTTCAATCAATGGAAATTCATATAACCCAGCCCAGATATCTTTCTCGCCTCGTTGCGCCAAAAAGGTATCTTCGCCCACCTCTACATAAAAGTAATTAAACCAGCGATCGCGCACTTTCGTTTTTCCCTGTTTTACAGGATAACGGTTTACCGACTGAGTCGCAAATGCCAAACAGTGTTCCTGTAATGGACATTGAGTGCAATCGGGCGAAACCGGGACACATTGCAAAGCACCCAGTTCCATCATTGCCTGGTTGTGGGTAGCCGCATGTTGCGGATCAAGTAGCAGATTAGCCAATTCAGTAAACTCTTTTTTGCCTTTTCCGGTATCAATCGGCGTATCGAGCGCAAATAAGCGAGACAACACCCGGTATACATTACCGTCGAGTACCGCATAAGGCAGATCATAGGCAAACGACGCAATCGCGGCAGCCGTATATTCCCCGACTCCTTTTAAAGAAAGAATAGCAGGATAATCTTGCGGAAAAACACCATCGAACTCCTCCATTATCTGTTTGGCTGCCGTATGCAGGTTACGCGCCCGGCTATAATAGCCCAATCCTTGCCAATATTTGAGCACCTCATCGCCCGAAGCTTCGGCTAACGAATTTACATTCGGAAAACGCTCCATAAACCGGTTATAATAATCGAGTCCTTGCTGTACGCGCGTCTGTTGCAGAATAATTTCCGATATCCAAATATGGTAAGGATTACGGGTTTTACGCCATGGTAATGCACGTTTATGCACTCTATACCAATCTCGTAACAAAGAACTTAACAAAAAGTCAGACATGAAATAAAATGTTAATTCGCTAAGAATGAATATAAAATGGGTTTCGAAACCGAAAATAATTGCGATATTTGCACTTCGGTAATCGATCATTTCGTGCAAAGATAAAAAGTTCTGATATGCGGGCTGAGAGCTATCTATCAGAATTACAGTTTTTTTCAAAAATGAGCCTGAATCGTTTTTGTGAAACAAATAAAAGCTATATATTTGCAGGCCAAAAAATTAAAACATAATAAGTATAAATCAATATAAATCTTAACACAAATGACAAAAGCAGACATTGTAAACGAGATTTCAAAGAATTCAGGAATTGACAAAGCGACAGTTCTGGAAACTGTTGAACAGTTTATGAATTGTGTGAAAGCATCGTTAGCAAAAGGTGAGAATGTATATTTGCGAGGATTCGGTAGCTTTATCGTTAAAGAAAGAGCGCAGAAAACAGCTCGTAACATTTCTAAAAATACGACTATCATCATCCCTGCACACAATATCCCTGCCTTTAAGCCTGCAAAGACTTTTATGCAAGAAGTAAAATAATTATCCATAGTACTAATCTTTAAAACGCATACGCCATGCCAAGCGGTAAAAAAAGAAAACGCCACAAAATGAGTACGCACAAGCGTAAAAAAAGACTAAGAAAAAACAGACATAAAAAACATTAAGTTTTTTCGTCTGAAAAGTCTAAAATGAAACAACAAAGAACAAACTTAGGATGTTTACAGATTAAGTTTGTTCTTTGTGCTTTAAACCAATTACTAATCCACATAACTTAACGAAAGTGACAAGCGAACTTGTAGTAGACGTACAACCGAAAGAGATTGCGATCGCTGTGCTCGAGGATAAGAAACTCGTTGAGTTTCAAAAAGAGGGCCGCAATATATCATTCTCCGTAGGGGATATCTACCTCGGAAAAGTTAAGAAACTGATGCCGGGGTTGAATGCTGCGTTTGTGGATGTGGGTTACGAAAAGGACGCTTTTCTTCATTATTTGGATTTGGGCCCACAGTTCAATTCCGAAGCGAAGTTTGTAAAACAACAATTGTCTGACCGGAAACATCTTTTGAACATATCAAAAGCATCTATTCAGCCGGACATAGAAAAAGACGGTACCATCTCCGATATCCTGAAAGTAGGTCAGGAGGTGCTTGTACAAATTACGAAGGAACCGATTTCATCGAAAGGACCACGCCTTACAGCCGAAGTATCTTTCGCCGGACGTTACCTGGTACTAATCCCTTTCTCCGACAAAGTATCAATCTCCCAAAAGATTAAATCGAACGAAGAGAAAGCCCGGTTAAAACAACTTCTTCAAAGCATCAAACCCAAAAATTTCGGCGTGATCGTTCGTACGTCTGCCGAAGGGAAAAGAGTTGCAGAGCTCGACAATGAGCTTAAAACATTGGTTCAATGTTGGGAAAACAGCGTAGTGAAGCTTCAGAAAGCTAAAACACCTTCGCTGATTTTTGAAGAAACAGGCCGTACGGTAGCGCTATTGCGTGACATCTTTAATCCTTCATTCCAAAATATTTGGGTAAATGATGAGACCACCTATCAGCAAATCAAAAGCTATGTAAGCCTGATTGCACCCGACCGCGCGGATATTGTCAAACTATACAACGGCGCACTGCCTATCTTCGACAATTTCGCCATCACAAAACAGGTCAAATCATCATTTGGAAAGACTGTTTCATTCAAAAGCGGAGCATACCTGATCATTGAGCATACCGAAGCGCTTCATGTTATAGACGTGAACAGTGGTAACCGCTCAAAATCGACTACCGGACAAGAGAACAACGCCCTTGAGGTGAATCTGTCTGCTGCCGAGGAGATTGCCCGCCAATTGCGCTTGCGCGATATGGGCGGCATTATCGTAATCGACTATATCGATATGCAGGAACCGGAAAACCGCCAGAAACTATTCGACAGAATGCGTGAACTGATGATTCTCGACAGAGCCAAACACAACATTCTGCCGTTAAGCAAATTCGGATTAATGCAAATCACCCGCCAACGTGTACGCCCGGCTATGGATGTCGACACTACGGAAGATTGCCCGGTTTGTTTTGGGAAAGGCGCTACAGCTCCCTCTATTTTATTTACCGATCGTCTTGCGGCTAAAATAGACTATCTGGTTAACAAACTGAACGTGAAGAAATTCACCCTGCACGTACACCCGTTCGTTGCAGCATTTATTAACGAGGGAATTTTCTCCCTTAAATGGAAATGGAAACTCAAATACGGCTTCGGCTTGCAGATCATCCCCGACCAGTCACTGGCCATGCTCCAGTATCGGTTCTTCGATGCAGACAAGAACGAAATCGATTTGAAAGAAGAAATTGAAATCAAGTAAATTATTTGCTTGAGAAAAGAGGCTAACAGGATTTTTCTTGTTAGCCTTTTTTACAAACGGGAAATGCCCTTATTTTTATTTATTAGTCTATATTTGTAAATAAATATTTATTTTAATGTGATTAAATATGAAAAAATCAAGGTTATTCAACCTTCTGCTTATTTTCCTAATCAGCATATCACAGAATGGGCAAGCATCTGAAAATCAAGAAAACATCATCAATGCTGAGACACTCAGACAAATTGCACTTGAACATCAAATAGATAGTATATATCAGACATTACCTTCTTTGCCAGACGCGGCACGCCTCCAAACACTTTACTACCTAACTCAATTGACAGCATCCGGACAGGATGCAAAAGCTGAATTAAAGGCCATCAACGATTATATATATGAAGCCCAAAAACAACAAAAACCGGAGCATGAAGGGTTTATGCGTAGCTCTAAGATGGTATATTTTTTCAATTATGACCAGGAAGATAGCTTGCATATACAAAGAACACAGCATCTTGAGTTCTTGAAGAAGCATAAATTATGGAATTTCTATTACAACGCATGGCTGACAATTATCAACCAACATCTTCATAAAGGGCGAATACAAAGCGGATTGCATGAAGCCAAACAAATGTATTCAGATGCCAATATCGAAAATATCGACTATGGTCGTGCTACAGCTTCTTATTTAATGGGAAAGGCTTATCAAGTATTATCCCGCGAAAAGGATGCGGTAAACGCACTGGTTGAAGCCATTGATTTACTCAAGAAAGAAGATGATATCAGTTTACGAATAATGGGATATCGACTATTGACGCAAGTACTTTCGTCTGAAAAAGAATATGAACAACTCATTTCATATGCCCTCGAATGGAAAGAATGCCTTAACAGGTATCAACAACAGATGGAAGCAAAAGGACAAAGTATGAATTTGAATAGCAGCTATTTATACTGCCACCTTGCGCATGCCGACGGTTTAATGGGATTATCTCAGCTAAATGAAGCAGAGACAGTTATTAAGTTAGCCAGAGAGTGTGCAAATGGGCGAAAACAAGCTTCATTCTATCCTTTATGGGATGTAGAGGCCCGTTTTGCTGAATTGCAAGGAGACTATGAAAAAGCACTTCAGATTGCGACTCTTAATCATAAACTCTTAAGCGAAGCGGGTGATGTGGTGAATGCTCTATTAGTCGATGAAACCCGTGCCCGTCTATTTCTCAAAACAGGAAAAGGGGAAATGGCGGCCAGAATTTATCAGCAAATTCTGATCCAACAAGATTCGTTGAGAAATATCGATATGGCAAGTCAGTTAGATGATTTGCGTACTATCTATGAAGTAGACCGGATTACCGCAGAACAAAAAGAAACGCGCAACCAATTATTTCTCTTCATTCTCCTTTGTGTCCTTTTGGTTATTTCAACTATTTCTTACTTCATATACAACCTTAAACTCAAGAATAAAAATAAAGAACTTTATCGTCAGATTGAAGAACGAGCACAATTTCAGGATGAAATTATCCGATTAAAGTTCAATCAATTAAAAGAAGAAACAAAAGAAGATCTCCCTTTATTCGACCGGCTTGAAAAGAAAATGGCAGAAAAAAAGCTCTATTTACAAAAAGACTTATCCCTCGATACCTTGGCAGATGAGCTTAATACAAACCGTACCTATTTATCAGATTGCATAAAAACCGGATGTGGAAAAACCTACTCCAATTATATTTCAGATCTGCGCTTACACGCAGCTATCAAATTATTCGAACAAGAAAGCAATTTATCTGTAACAGAAATAAGCGAACAGGTAGGTTATGGCACCTATACCTCTTTTTACCGCTCTTTCAGCAAACGGTATGGTATAAATCCCAGTGAATATTATAAACTATCTAAAGAAAAAAACAAGTAGTCAGTTTCCCTGCTAAAAAAGCAAGGGATGCGACGATCAATCCGGCACATCCCTTATATTTTAAAGCAAAATCAATATTACCTATAAGGAATGATGGTTACAACCCGATTCCAACTATTGGCATCATAAGGCTGTTCATTCATACCAAAGCCCTGCACTTCCAAACGATTACGACTGATCTTATATTTCTCTGTAAGAATTTGCCACACCTTCTGTGCACGCAACGCAGACAAAGTCAGGTTATATGCTTCCGACCCTGTATCAGCATCAGCATACCCGAATATTTTCAGTTTTACATCCGGATTCTCTTCCATAAAACGGGCAACATTTACAAACTGGATATCTTGTCCTGCTGACGGAGTCTGTTTTCCGATAGCAAAGCGGATAGAAGATAGGACAAATGGAGCATATTTTTCTTCTTTTCCAGGCACTATCTTTTCTATAACAACTTCCTTCGTCACACAAACGGTATCTCGTTGTATCTCAATTACCGGATACGCCACTTGTTTCGGCGAATTGTATTTGGGCTGAAAAGGCAATCTATAAGTAACCCCTAACGAAGCGGATAAGCTACATTCATATCGTTGCCCGGAAATCCGCCCATCAAACTGATCCGGAAGCACCACAGACTGAAGCTCTAAATTAACATCCCAGTTTTTTGCCAGATGATACTTTCCCATCAAACTAAAATTCGTACTCAATGATGCGGCAGCCGGCGATCCTTTATACTTAAATGTCTGAAAATAACCAATCCCCACAGAGGGTATTATATCCCCACGCGAAGCAACCGGAAGAGACAACCAATTGAATAAGCTCATTTGAATATCCGCATGCACGTTCATGTAGCGCAAATAATGCCGATACCCGCCGTTTGGACGAATTGTCACATGATCACGAACCGGATCATTCGGTCCGTAAATCAAATCACCGCCCGGATCTGCCACATAAATTCCTTTGTGAGAGCTAAACCCGTTTAATGAGTATCCTGTAGCCTGAAAACGGACTCCCCATACGGGTGAACACCATTTTCCTGCCGTCAGCGAATAAGCAGGAGTAATTCTTTTCGACATATTCAGGTTTCCGGCATCTTTCGAAAAGAGCATCTGCATACCGACACCCCCTTCAAGATACCAGTTTCCCCGAATACTTTGTAGTGGACATCTATTTCCTTGCTGCGATAAGACAGGCATACAAACATGTATGGCAACAAATAATAAACCGATTATTTTTAGGCACTTCCTCATCCTATTCTACATTAGTCAAAGTTAAACATAGTGGACTCTCTTCTGTACCCAAATTCTTTTGGTGCTCAAAATTATAATATTCCGTTGTTTCATATAAATATCGGTTTCGGGTATTATAATATCGTATGATGAAAGACTCTCCCACACCTAATCTTCCGATTATATCTAATTTAAAATAAGGATTTCCGTCATGTAGTTCTACTATGCTTGCTCCCCGACACTCATTGCCGACAAATGCGGCTACCTGATCACCCTCCTGCACATACGCACATAAATTAGTGGGTAAGGTAAGATAAGCCTTCATTTGCAATGGATATTTCCCATCAAGATCAAGGGGCAAGATTTCCGGCTCCGATTCTGACCCGTAAATCCCATCATCCGAAAAAGTCAGATAAGCGCCTGTCTGATACAAATATTTATTATTCGCACTATAATACCGGAAGCTGATTTTCTCATTAACAGAAGTGCGCCCTTTAATCTGCATTATGTAGTATGGTTTTCCATTTTGCATTTTCAAAACGCCTTTTGCACGACATTCCTCGCCGACAAAAGCAGCAATCTGGTCAGATTCCGGATTTGCAAAAACACCGAGTTCATCAGAAATACGAACAACTGCTGCCATATTTGAGTGCGAAACCAAATCTATAATCACTGGATGCTCCTCCGAGCCTAATGAATCAAGATTCACAAGCGGGTAAGTCGACTCTGATTTATATATATTCTTATTCGAAGCGTTATAATATTTGAAGCAGATATTTTCCTGATCACTCTTTGAACCCCTGACCTCCATCATATACTGCCGATTTCCGACGAATCGCCCTACTCCTCTGCATTCACTCCCGACAAACGCCGCTACTACATCACTCTCCGTCCATTCTCCGGGTAGTATTTCCGGCAACCGGATGGTAGCCTGCATCCGGTTCGGATATTTTCCGGATTGTTCGAAATCGGGAAATATCGGCGATTCGATATCACCATATATCCTGTCTATCTCGAATGTTATCTCCGGAGTAGTTTGATAAACCGCATGATTCTTATTACTATAATACAAAAAAGACACTAACCCCGATTCAGTAGCCGGAGCTTTAATCATTATAAAGAAAAGCTTCTTCCCATCTATCTCTTTCATTACTCCTTCACCCCGACATTCTTCATCTATATAAGCCAACATTTTATCTCCCGGATCCAGATATGCCTCTAAAAATGGAGTAAGTTGTATAACTGCGGTCATACTTACCGGCATTATATTCGCATCCGGTAATGTATAAACCGGAGGCTCCTGTCGCATCTCCATATCGATTTTCCAATCCGGGTTATTCTCCGCCCCCATCTGATCAACCGTCCAGACAGGCGAATCAACATATCCACTCAAGTCAACCCGCCAATCGGGCCGTTCAAAGGTTGTATATACTTTTTCTTTCTCAGAACATCCGATAACAAAAAAGGTGGCTGCAAGTAAAAATATGAATTTAAAATAGTTCATCTTTAGTCCTTTTAAGCCGGTCTGTAAAGCGACAGAGTCTGTCACTTTACTTTAACCCGGCATGAATAATTTATTTTTTTTCCACTTTAAATACGCGAACCGTATCGTTAACTGCAATTTTCACAATATAGATCCCCGGCAAACAATATCGGCCCTCTTTCCATATCAAATTAACAGCTCCCTCTGTTACGGATGTATCGCTATAACGATGCATCAGATTACCAACGATATCGGAAATGACAATTTCAACTTTATCTCCCACTGCCACGGTTGTGGTTATATTCAGCTCTTCCGTAAACGGATTCGGATAAACCCCGGCTATCTTATCTTCCGCAAAAGAGAGGGCAATCGGTTCTTGTATTGTTCCGGCAACCGTATGTTTACTAAATGTCATCGCATTTACGGCCTCTCCTATCGGATTATCGTTTCGAACCACCTTAAAGGTCAATGTACCTTGCTGATCACCACTGATATTCATAAAGAATAAAGGTTGCTTCGTTTCCGGATTAACCGTAATTACCGATTCTCCACGAAGTTCGCCGTCAACATAAGCCTGAAGTTTATCATTATCTTCCAGTTCAACACCCGAATGAATGGTCGCCACAACGTTCATATTTCCGGAATATGCATGATTCACATAAGTCCTGTTGATTGGTTGTGTTGTCCGCAAACGCATCACGTTCAAAGTTCTCCGCTCAGAATACGTCAGCAATGCATCCGAATCAGCATTACGTTGCATCATATATCCCCTGCCTGGCTCCATATAAGTCAGATTTCCGATCCATCCCAGGTTTTCGGCATACATTGCAAAAGCATCCTGCGATTTAATCACATCTCCCGCGGCAGCCTCATAACCAGCCAAAGCTTCCTTCAACGGCTGATTTACAGTTGGCTGATAGGAGATATAGCTCCAACGTTTTATTCCATCTGCCGTTTTGCCCAAAATTCGGAGCGGAGTCTGATTCATATCCACAGGGCTACCCGATACAGATAAGACTTTCGATTCGGATGTATTCATCATAAACATGGATGTATTATTAAATCCACCATTATCACTCAATGTACCAACCCAACCCGAGCGTTTACTATAAGTATCGAATCCGGCAGTTTCACTCTTGACCACATCGCCCGTCTTCCATCTATTATTTGAAAGAATAGCATTTACGTCTGTAAGAATATCATTTACCACCTGGAATGAAATCCAGTTCCAACCGCTTTCCAGTGCAATATTTTGATAAACGATTTCACGCGTATCGAATACAATCGGCATAGCAGCAGTTCCCGCCACATCGTTATTGCGGAAACCGAATATTTCCGCCGGATCGGCTATGTAAATCTTGCCTGTGCTTGCATCCCAGATACGGAACTCAATATTCGGAGCCACCGGATTATTATTGTAGACCGTTAAGTAGGCATACCACATATCACCCGCCTGGTGGTACTGACTATTCGCCACACCAACACATTTCCCGTCAATAAAGGCAGCCAACATATCTTCAACATCATTGGAGAAGATATTATTAATCCGAATCTTACCATAAACGTTCATATTGTATTTGAAATCTTTCGGATTAACCGACCAGTCCGGTTTTTCGCCGTTTACTTTTACATTAACCGGTAAAGCTTCAAGTACATTATTATCGTTGCGCATGTAAATCACCTCGTTATAAGAACCGATATTCAGCGATTCATCCACTTTAAATGTAATTTTCTGCGAAGATGCAGGATTAATCGATCCGCTGACAGGCAATACCTCCAGCCACGAAGGCATATTCTCAATTACATAATTCTGAACCGAGCCACCATTATTCCGCAAATCTACCGAAAACGCATATGCTTCATAAACAGCTTTTTCAACATTCACCTCATCCTCAGCCCATTTAATCTGGTTACGATCGATATAAGCACTCCAGGTAACCGGCGACACAATTTCATTACCATTAATATCGCGTACTCCATCCACCGTAAAGGTGACAATCGTTTTTTCTACCTTTTCCCAAGGTTCTGTCAGATTTATAATCAGAGCATCGTTATTCACAACGAAATTATATTGTAGATTTTCAATCGGCCCACGGTCTTTAACCGGAGCAGCTTCCTTGCTTTCCAAATCTCCTCCTTTCGCTACGGCATCCGGAATCACCAATGCAGGATCTCTCTGCACTTTTTGATCTTTCAATGAGAACTGCAGTTCTTTGGTTCCCTGCCATTCAATATAATCTTCAAACGGATAGTAGGCAAGTAAGCCTTTTTCACTGCCATGCAGACGCTCTCGCGAACACTTATCTACCATTCCTTCACCTTTATAATGATTCCAAATCCGGAATTCATCGAGACCCCCTTTAAAGAAATTATCCACATGTATGAGCGTCTGATCGTCGGCTGCAATCCATTTACGAGCACCCAGATAGATACAATCTGAGGATACGCTTCCCAAATCGGCCGATTCGAAATAAGATCTCAGGATACCATCTACCACAATTTGTGAGCGCCCGGTATTCCGGTTTACACTAATTGCCAGATGGTGCCAGTTATTATCCAGAAAATCTCCGTCGGCGGTTGCCTGCACCCCATTATTTCGGAAAGTCAGAATCCGATTCTCAAATCCGATACAGAACAAGTTAGCAGAACCACCCAACTCATCGCCGTCTCCGCGGCCACTTGCTGCCAACGTAGCATTATCCTGATCCGAATCCCCCTTAAACCAGAATTCAATCGTATAATCCATCGAGTGATCAATAACCGCAGATGAACCTGTATTTACAATCAGATATTGAGTTTGCCCATCGAATTTTGCGGATCGCCCTTCCGGCAAAGCCCATTCCGCACCTTTTACATCCAGATTCATACCCTGCGCTTTATCCTCCAAGACATTTCCTTTCGCTTCGTTCATCGGATAGTAAGCCAATAACCCGCTCTCAGTTCCCGAAAGCAAACTCAGGCTATTGATCTGCAGGCGTCCCGCAGTAAGCACTTTATTCCAGATTCGGGCATTATGCATTTTTCCGGCAAAATTCTCATCCGATTTCATCAGACTACGGCCGAATACCCAATTCCCTGCACTTAATGCATTTCCTGTTGCTACCTGATCAATATAAGCTACATAATTATAATAAGCAGAAACATTTCCTTCTTTGTCGACCATTGCTGCGACATGCGCCCAACTTCCCTTTTCAAACGGAACAGCATCTCTGCTCACGATCTCTTTCGATCCCATACGCACAACCATTCGATTCTCGGCTGTTACCCCGATTTCAAACGATTCGTTTACATTTCCCTGACTAAAGAACGTCGCATTCTGAGCCTTATCAGCCCATACCCACATTTCAACCGTAATATCCTTGCCCGTCCAGTTCCGCGTCAAGTCAGATCTCAATTCGTCATTTTCGCCATCCAGTAAGATCGATACCGAATGATCCGTTTTCGATCCGTTACGCACACCTGTAACTTCAAAATTATTTTTCGTCAGATATCCTTCTGCAATCACTTCATTGAAATTCAGACGCACCTCATCATTAATTGTCAGAATACCATTGGCCGGCTGAGCACTTCCGAATAATCGCGGAGTGTACATATCTTTTATACCACTTCTTATCTCAGAACTGTTTTCTATCTCTTCATTATTAATCACACAGATACTTACCGCACGTAAATCGTAACGCTGATCCTGCAATTCATCGATCATCCATTTATGCCGTATTTTACCCGCATCACTGGCTTGAATCATTTCCGCATTCTTACCGTTCCCAACAGCCTCTTCATAAAGCACCTCATCATTATAATAATTCATTACCGTAACCCACTCTTCATCCGAAGCCGAAGCCGGTTTGTATTGAAGCATAATGCGGTTAAAATTATCATAGTTCACATCAAAACCATCCATTACCACTTCCATATAGTGATTTTTCACACCCTCTTGCGTTACAGTCGGCAATTTGGTATTATACGTCCAGTTATTTGCCGGTTTGACAATATTCACATCCGTACACGACGGCGTAAAATGCACACTAAACGATACGGTATCCGAGATTACCGGAATGAACGTGGTCGGATCTCCTTGACATTGAGAAATCAATATCAACTTCAGATCATCGTAATTCATAACCGAACCTTTACTTACCTCAATGGTCTTAATCAGCGTTTCTCCGGCAGGAAGCATAACAGCACGGCCATTTCCAATCGCTCCGCCATCCATCGAGAAACGGGCGCCATTCGGGTTAGATGCATCATCCACCTTCAGATCATACCATCCCTCCTGTTGTACTTCCGAGTTATTTCGAAGATAAATGGTCAGATAAGCGGGTTTCCCCGACGGTACGTTTTCTATAAAATCTTTTTCAATTGCAATTTTCGGTACCTCAATCTGCATCGTGGCTGCACTCAACACATGCTGCCCCGGTTCAAAGTATTTGGTTACATATTCCCCTTCATAAGGACAAGCCGTTGCACCCCCTTTGGTACGGAATATAAAGGACGAATAGTATTGCTCATCAGGATCTCCTACTCCTTCATTTTCTTCTGCTTTCTTTCCTTTTTCATAACAGACATCCACACTCAGATAATCCCCATCACCCTCTTCTGCGAATACGAAACCTTTACATTGTGAACGTTCGGCTTCCGTACTAAATTCACCGCCATGCTCAGTAGTTACCTCCTCATCAATTTCAAGAGAAAATCCTGATCCGAATAATTCCACATCCGTTTCATTCTTGAAATTCCCTCCGATCAAAAAATTAAATGTCTGCAATTTGGTTATGTTCGACGAATATGATTCTGAATATTCAATCGGCGATCCGGCATGGAAAGAATAGTTTTGCAATAAAACAGCCTCCTTCTTCGCCTTTTCATTATCGGCCAACTGTTTCTCCCAATTGGCAATTGACTGATTCATATACAAAATCGTATCTGTATACAGTTCCTGTGCATTCGGGAAATAGATCCGGTAACTCGGCCCGTCAAACATATCCTTTGAATTCGGATCAGCTGCATTCTTAAACACCTCATCATCATTGCTTCGTCCGAAGTTAGGATCATCTGCATTTAAATAAGACACAACGATACTCTTATTCGTCTGATTAGCTTCCGCCTGGAATTCTGCGGCAGATTTCTCTGATTCGAAACGCATCAACCCGTTACGCATTCTCTGCAAATTCGGAATCAAAACATTTTCAATATGTACCTGCGGATAAGCAAACAAAGTAGAGAAGTGCTGTCCTACCGCCAGTGTTTTCTGCTGCACTAATACCCAGTCATTATTTTCCATCGGAGTGATCAGGTCATAAATCTTTTCATAAGCCGACTGTCCTACCGCTTCAATTTTATCTTTTGCCACAAAATTGATTGAATTGGCAGCTCCAAATACGACATTGGTTGAATAACCAATATATACATCCCCGTTCGCACCAACCAACAAAGCATCATCGCTGGTCTGAAAGCGAGTAGTTGTGGTGGTTACCGATTCTTTTCCATTGGTACCGCCTACCATCTCCTCATGTTTTATTCCTACGGTAAAGCCGGTAGATGTAGTAGCCGAATTGATGACACCAACCCCGACTCCTGTGAAGGTGACTAATTCTGTACCCAAGTCCTGAGTTACAGATTCTGATCCGCTGTTCTTCACATTTCCCGTATAAGCAGAAGTTTCTTTAAAAGAGGTTCCTTTTTCAAGAAACGCATACGAATTACTGCCCGGAGGGTCTCGTAAAACCGTCAGAAGTTTATTCGGCCCGGCTGTTACAAAATCGTTGCCGGTCGATGCGCTTCCCAGCACGACCACATCTTTCAATGGACTTTTCCAGTCAAAAGAGATTGCAGCTTCCGATTTCCCCACTATCCCTGTAGCCGTAATATCTGCGGTAGCTTCTGTCAGTTCTATATTCTTACACGTAAAAGTAAAAACAGCCGTCCCGGCAGAGTCAGCGTCGACTTCAACCGCCTCGCTTTGGTACATCGTGGCCTTAAAATTCACCTTGGCATCTT
>JAVVPN010000065.1:0-16287 GCA_036655755.1 Bacteroidales bacterium
CTCGTTCCACCTGATAAAATGAAAGACGATTTAAATGCGTGTCAAGGGGTAATGGCGGGTTGTTTTATAGTATAATATTAACAAATCAAATTAAATTAGAGTTAATAAAAGTAGGCTGTATAAGATTATTTTGTCTTGTATATGAATAGGATAAACTGATTGTCAAATGACTTGAAATGTATTTAGTTTGAATTTGAAAATATGTATTTTTCGGTATAATATAATCAATATAAGATAATTAAGACATAAATTAAAACGGCTTTATACGAGCGTAATTAGCATTTCTGTGTATGTATTTTTATTCGTTTAAGCATCTAATTGTTAAAATAATGCTATTTTCTATTATAGTGTAATGACTCAAATAACGAATAGGTTTTGTATATTTGATACAATAAATCAAGATATAGTCGTAAAAAGGATGTATTTGTCTGATTGTAGTTTCAAAATGAAAGTATAAGTGCTAGGGGATTCCCTTTGATTATTAGATAAAATTAAAATGTGTAGACGGACTTTTAGCTAATCAACCTTAACTTATTGATTAACCCAAATTTGTTTGTATAGCAACCCTTATTGGTGCTAAAAATACCCCGTTTATTTATGAGAAAATGAGAATGACTGATCCGCTTTGGATCGGTCATGCAATCTTATTGTGTTTACAAAATAAAATTTGACATAAACCAATTCACTAAATGAGACAAATGCATGAAAAAGAGACGATTTGATATGTTTCCTGCAGGTGGAATGTTAGATGCACGACTTAAAACAGGAGTCGTAGCATTGGCATTGCCATTGATCGCCGGAAATATATCAGCATCCGAGCGTGGAGAGTTCGCAGCGAATGCGGCAGTAACCCAAGTACAAGCCGGAACCACGGTTTCAATTAAAGGTATCGTTAAAGATGCTGCCGGACTTACAGTGCCGGGTGTGAACGTAGTGGTAAAAGGCACAACACAGGGTACGGTAGCTGACTGGGACGGTAATTTTACAATTGATGCTCCGAAAGGGAGTGTTCTGGTATTTAGTTACATCGGTTTTATACCGAAAGAAGTAGTGGTCTCGAACCAGACTACGATGAACGTTGTGTTGGAAGAAGATACGCAGAAGTTAGATGAGGTAGTGGTAGTCGCGTATGGTGTACGTAAAAAAGGTACTGTATCGGGCTCTGTCGGCGTAATCAAATCGGACGCATTGGAAAATGCACCGGTGGCAAGTTTCGATCAGGCATTGCAAGGGAAAGCTACCGGATTGGAAGTCCTGGCAAACAGCGGTGAACCAAGTGCTCCGGCTACTTTCAAAATCCGTGGGGTCAATTCAATTAACGCAGGAACCACTCCGCTGTTTATTTTGGATGGAATCGCTGTTTCTGCAAATGATTTTTCGGCAATTAATCCGAACGATATCGAAAATATTTCGGTATTGAAAGATGCTTCTTCTACCTCTATTTATGGTGCGCGTGCAGCGAACGGGGTGATCGTAATCACAACGAAACGTGGTAAAGCGGGCGAAAAGGGGAAAATCAATGTACGTACACAGTACGGATGGTCGAATCTGGCTTATGGAAACTGGGATCAGATGAATACCTCTGAACGTCTGACTTATGAAGAGCAGATCGGTTTGCGTGTAGCGGGTGCTTATGACCGCGAAGCACTGGAGCGTATCAATATTAACTGGCGCGACGTTGTTTTCAATAACAATGCTCCGTTCAGCAACTATGAGGTAAGCGCATCGGGTGCGAGCGATAAGTTTAACTATTTCGTTTCCGGTTCATATTACGGACAAGAAGGGGTAGCGATCGGTTCCGATTTCAAACGCTATTCGTTCCGTACGAATCTGGAGGCACGCGTAACCAATTGGTTCAAGGTGGGGACCAACACTGCGTTCTCTTACGAAGATATCGAAGAGGCTGAAGCAGGAAGCTATACTACGGTAACTCCGATTTCGGCATCTCGCTTTATGCTCCCATATTGGAGTCCATTCAAAAAAGACGGTTCGATCGCATCGCTTTCGGACGGTTCATGGATGGGAACAAACCAGAATCCATTAGAATGGAGTGAAAATAATCCGCGTAATGTAAGCAAGGCGAAACTGATTGCTTCTGCATTTATGGAGCTACGTCCTATCCAGGACTTGGTGATCCGTTCGGTAGGAGGGCTTGATTTCCTTGACCGTCGTGTAAATATGAGTTCAAACCCATCTTATCTTCCAAACTACGGATCAGGCTCGGTAGCACGCTCATTCTCTCGTTACACAAACCTTACCTGGACCAATACGGCCAACTATATTAAATCGATCAACGGATCTCATAATATCAACCTATTGTTGGGGCAGGAGTCGGTAATACAGGAGTCGGATGGTTTTAGCGTGGCTTCAAGAGGTCAGACCAATGATAAATTGCTGACACTGGGCACCGGAACAAGTGCTACTTCTTGGGACGATTTCTCGGCTTCTGCTACTTATCTGTCTGTTTTCGGTCGTGGTGAATACAATTTCGAGAATAAGTATTATGTGGATTTGTCGGTGCGTCGTGACGGATCTTCCAAATTCGGCCGTAACTCTCGCTGGGCTACATTCTGGTCAGTGGGGTCGATGTGGGATGCTAAAAGCGAATCCTTCCTGTCAGATATAAACTGGTTGACAAATGCACAGCTGACATTCAGTATCGGTACATCGGGTAACTCTTCTATTCCGAACTATGATCATCTTGCGCTGATAGCTTCGGGAGCTCAATACGATGGCAAACCGGGTATGGGGCCATTGTCGAGAGGAAACGAAGACCTGACATGGGAAAAGCTGATGACAACCAACGTGGGTCTGAAACTGGGATTTTTCAACCGACTGAACATGGGCTTGGAATTCTATAACAAGAAAACCAGTGATATGTTGATGGAGGTGCCTGTTTCTTACGGTACCGGATTCGGTTACAAATGGGATAACATCGGTGCGATGGTAAACCGTGGGGTAGAGTTGGATTTCAACTATGATGTAATCCGTACGCGAGGCTTTAACTGGAATGTGAATGCAAACATTTCATACAATCACAACGAAATTACCGAATTGTATAACGGTCAGGACGAATACGAACTTGCCAATACGGGTATGTTACTGAAAGTAGGCCACTCTTACGGTGAATTCTTCGTAGTACGTTATGCGGGTGTAAATCCGGCTAACGGAGACGGATTGTGGTTGGATAAAAATGATAATGTTGTAAACGAATATAATGAAAACGACCGTGTATTGGTTGGCAAAAGCTACAATTCACCATGGCAAGGCGGTTTCGGTACGACATTGAGTTATAAAGGGATCACGCTGGGTGCTCAGTTTAGCTGGGTCGCAGATCGTTACATGATGAATAATGACCGCTTCTTTGATGAAAGTAACGGAACATTTACGATGTATAACCAATCGGCTAAATTGCTTGACCGTTGGCAGAAACCGGGTGATATCACAGATATTCCGCGTCACGGTATATTGACTGAGTTGGATAGCCATTTGTTGGAAAATGCATCTTTCTTACGTCTGAAAAACCTGACGTTGAGCTATGACCTACCGGCTTCGATCTTGAAAAAAACAAAAGTGATTGAGCGTATCCGTGTCTATGGCCAAGGCCAGAACTTGCTAACGTTTACGGGCTTTACAGGGATGGATCCTGAATCAAGTCAGAATATATATGCGGCTACTTACCCATTGACACGTCAGTTCTCATTGGGTCTTGAGATCTCTTTTTAAGCAAAGTAGTTGACAAAACAAACGATTAATTATGAACAAATTCAAATTATATACACTCATTGCAGCTACTTCGGTTTGCTTGTCATCATGTGATGACTTTTTGACTAAGTATCCGGATACGGCTATACCGCAAGAGAAAGCAATGACTACGCTTGAAGATTGCAACGAAGTGGTATTGGGTATTTATAGTGCCTTTAAAAATTCAAGCCTATATAGCGGAGCCCTGGCTTTACAGGATATTCAGGCCGACTACGTATATGCGGCAGTTGGTTTCAATAATAACTATGGCGAATTGTATCGCTGGAACATGCGCCCTACTACTACTTATGTAGATGGCGTATATGCCGGCCTTTATAAAATCGCATCCCGAAGCAATTTCTTCTTTGACTATCGCGAGCAGGTAGAGGCTACATTAAATACGGAATCAGATCGCGCTGTATTCAAAAGACGCCTTGGCGATGCTCAGTTTGCGCGCGCGCTGGCCTATGCTGATTTGATCCGTGTATTCTGTGATGCTTACGATCCGGCAAATGCTGATCAACAATTAGGTATCTCATTGTATGATACGTATGTTGGTAAAAATGATCGTGTGCCTCGTTCAAGTCTTAAGGCTTCTTACGAATTCGTATTGAACGATCTCGATCAGGCAGAAGAAAACCTTGACAGAGAAGGCGCTGATACAAAATACTTTACAAAAGGTGCGGTATGGGCATTGAAGTCACGCGTGTACTTATACATGCATGAGTATGAAAAATCAGCTGAATACGCGCAGAAAGTAATGGACGCATCTTACTATAAGTTGGCGGATGCAACCACACAGCGTTTTGTTGATCAGGAAACGGGAGCTAAAATGACTGCATACGATGTGTTGTGGCGTTATGATGAAGGAGATGAGATCATCTGGAAAATAGCCATGAGCACAACCGATAAGGGGGGAAGTCTAGGTACACCGTTCCTTGGATATAACAGTGCCGCTTATTATCCTGATTTTATCATGGGTCAGGAAGTGCTTGACAAATATGAAAATATGGATGCGCGCTATCCTTCATACTTCGCAACGATTAACACAGGACATGGATATGAAGCTACCGTGTTGAAAAAATATTTGGGTAATCCGGATATTGACGGCGGTGTAGGTAAGTATTTTGTGAATATGCCTAAAGTTTTGCGTCTGTCTGAAGTTTACCTGATTGCAGCTGAGGCATATGCCAATGCAGGGAAGCTGGATAAAGCAAACCTGGCTTTGAATACCTTGCGAGCAGCCCGTATTAAAAACTATGGGGCACGTAATTATGGAGATCTTGAATCATTTATGAAAGAACTTCGTGACGATCGTTTTCGTGAGTTGATCATGGAAGGATTCCGTTTGTCGGATTTAAAACGTTGGAATTTAGGTTTTGAGCGTACTCCACAGCAGAATGTGTTAGACGGAGCAAATGAAAGTAAGCTGAAAGTTGCAGCAGGTGATGTAGAATTTACATGGCCGATTCCACAGCATGAATTAGATGCTACGGGAGGAGTGGTACTGCCTAACCCAAGCAATAAGAAATAAGAATTATTCAGGATAAATGCAGATGAAAAAATTAAATATCTATTCCCTATCGGCTCTCTTGTTGCTCGTACTGACTTTTGTCGGTTGTAGTGAAGAGAAGATGCTTTATAGCGGAAATGAATATGTAATGTTTGCCGATACGCTTCATTACATGCCTGTAACACCCAATGACGGGAAAATATTTGACGTAGTAGTTTCTACAACGCAAAAAGCCAATTACGACCGTACATATGGTGTTGAATTGGTGATTAATAAGTCGAATGCAATTGAGGGACGTCATTTTGAATTGCTTTCGAATAATGTGACGATCAAAGCCGGTGAACTGACGGGCTCTATCCCGGTAAAAGGGATTTATGATGATATCATCTACGGAGAAGAGCTGGTTTTTACATTGCGTATTCTGGCTTCGAATGATGCGATTTGGGATCTTTATGGGAAAGAAACGAAAGTATCTCTTATAAAATGTCCGAAATTTTCAATCGACGACTATACGGGTAATCTAAAACTCTATGCAACATTTCCGTTTAGTACTCAGAATGTGTCGTTCTATGTGAAGTCCGAAAAACTAAACGATTCCACATTGCTTATCAAGCAGCCGTTTAGCGATAAATACGACTTGAAAGTACGATTTGCCGACAACAAGAACAATCCGTTTGAGGATGGTTTGTCTGTAAGCGAGCAGATTGCATTCTCGGATGTAATGTATGGGCGCGTGTCCACTCAAACTGTAGTCAGCATGCCTTCTTATTATATCACAGAAGCGCGTTCGCTCTTTATGTATATGGATATGTTTGTTTCCGGAGTAGGTAGCTTTGGTACTTACAGATATATCTTTAAATGGGTTCCTCAGTCAGAAGTAGATGCTGCCAATAACAGCACTAACACGCCATTCATGCTACAGGATGGAGCGTTTGGTTTGAGCAAATAATAAATTCATTTTACTCGTAGATAAAATTAAGATATGAGCCAATTGACTTTCAAAAAAACAATGTTCGTTTCATTCGCTACAGCGGCTCTCTTGTCGGCAGTAGCTTGTTCTGAATCGGACGACAAGAATATTACTGAATTACCTTCGAAAATAGAGGTTGCTGATTTTTCGGTAACGACAGCGCAGGGTGATTCGATATTGACATTTTATGCAGCTAACAACTGGAGCGCTACGCTAAACACCACTTCGTGGATTTCTATCGATCCGAGTACGAAGTTGGGGCCGAAAGGGAATGCCGAGATTAAACTTTTGTGGAAAGAATCGACTAGCTTGAAAGAGCGCTCGGCGGATCTTACGATTGCCGTAGAAAATGAAGCTCCTGTAAAAATACGCATCACACAGTTCTCTAACGAACCGTCTCTGGTAATCAATCAGGAAAGTTCGGCTCTTAAAGTGGATATAAAGGGCAACGACGGACACGGATTGTTTGTAGATACGCTGGTTGTAAATTCAAATTTCGGCTGGGAGGTCAAACAGAAACCTAGCTGGTTGGATTACTCTTTCTTGGATAAAGAATCACAAGAGGGGGTACTTACCGAAGTTACATTGATTTTGACCGGGCGCCATGCCGAATTTGATGCAGCTCAAATGAATGGTAACCTTGTTTTAGGAGCGTCTAACTCGGATGCGTTTGATCAGACGATTCCGGTTACGGCCAAATCTGTGCTTTATGCGTATCATTCAGGAATAGATCAGACTGAAGTTTCGGAACTGACATTAGCTCCTCTTGGAAGTGCAGGAAACCGTTTCGCGGCAACTATGCTGGTACATTCAACCGGTCTATGGAAAGTGCAGGACGTGCCGGCTTGGCTTACCGTTTCTGCTTTCGATAATTCGGTAGAATATCAGAGAAATATCCTTTCGACAAAGGAAATCACGGTTTTGGTAGATCGTGAGAATCTGGATACGGATGCCAATGAAGCAACCATTAAGATCGTAAACGAAAAAACTGGTCAGAGTTCGGATATCAAAATCGTGTTTCCGGGTACGGGAGCTGATTATTATGAAACTTTGATTGAGCTGGGTAAAGATTTTAGCTTCGATGCGACGCGCCGTACAGAAGATTATGTGCCGGTGCCGAATGCGGTTTTGGAAAGAGATTTCGAAATAATTTCTGCACAATCATACGGGTCGGTAGCGGAAGCACCATTCCAGTTCTTCTTTGTGAAGTCTGACAAAGGCTTTACTTATAAAGAAGAAGTATCATGGGTAGGAGCTGATCTGAAAGCTGCACAGGCTCGTACTCCGATGGAAAAAAGAGCTTTCGAATTATATGTGACCGATCGTCGTGATGATTGGATGGATTTGAATAAGGAAGAAGAGCGCCAAGCTTATATGGTAATTGCACCGAAAGGGGTTGCTTTTGAAGATCTATTTATGGCAGGTACAGAAGATTTGAAAGAGGAATATGTAGAAAAAGCGGTCTTTATCGCTCAAAAAGGGTTGCCGATGGCAAAACCTGAAACCAGTTTACCTGAGGAGATCGCGTTTGCAGCAGAAGGTGGAGAAACTGAGTGGTTTACAGCCTCTAACTTCAACATGGTTTCATTTATGATAAACAAGGAAATCATACCTGATGATGCCTGGATCCGTGTGGAGCTTGACTACGACGAAATGGGCAATGTAACTGGTGTTATGCTGAAAGCCAAACCGAATACAACCGGTAAGGAACGTTCGTATACGATTGAGTTGTTAAACTTCGTAGAAGCAACCCAATCGGAAGAATTGGTAATGACAATTACGGTAACACAGAGCGCCGAATAATGCGCGCGATGAATTAATAAACGCTCACAACGGCCATCTTCTCTCTTCTTCACAGAGAGAGAAGATAGGTACCGTTTTAATAATAAAAATCGATAATGAACTTATTTAAAAATATGACATTTATCGTAACACTGCTGGTTAGCCTATTGTTGGCAACCGGATGTTCCGATGATAATGTTCTTGATAATCAGCAGTCGAAGTTCGGTTATTTGCAGTTGAAAGTGCGTAAGCAAATTCAGACGTATGCCCTTACCGGAGGTGCCGAATTAGAGAATCTGAAAGATGCAAAGAAAATTCAGATCGACTTACTTTACAATAATAAGCAACTGACACAGACACTGAATGTGTCAGCAAGCAGTGATGCTGCCGCAGAATTGGGCCTTACTTCAGAAACAATTCAATTATTGCCGGGTACGTATACCCTGACAGGTTATAAAATCTATGGAGAATATGTAGCCGGAGTAACCGAAGGTAATTCCGCACCTATTTTGCAAGAAGGTGAACCGGAAGAGGCTTTGAGCTTTGATATCGTAGCTTCGCAATTGAAAGTATTGCCGGTAGAGGTGGTTGCTCAGCGTCGCGGTTATTTATCGCTGATTCTGGACAAAGATTTTTCAAATATTCAGCCGCAGACAAAAGCTGCCGGATATGATCCGGAATCATTTGTTTATGATAATATTTCTCGTGTACAGGTTGATTTGCGTACCGGTGTTGCCGGGGCGATCCGTCAGTATGAGTTCAAAACACGTCGCGGTAATAACGATTACTTGTATCATACCGATACGCTAAACATTCGTGTAAATGACTACTCTATGGTTCAGATGCGTTTGTATGACAAATACAACAAGCTGATTATGGTAGTAGACCCGATGCAGAAAATTTCGATTACTGATGAAAAGCTGACGCGAGAATCGGTAAGTATCGATATGCCTTTGACGCCTGCATTCCGCGATTATATTGCGCTTTACAATATTTGGAAAGCGATGGATGGGGAGAACTGGTATTGGGTAGGTAACGGATTTAATACCGGAGCGAACTTTTTGTTTACTTATTCCGACGGCACTCCGCGTCCGTTAGACTTATGGGGTGCACAGCCCGGTGTAGTGCTCAACGGACAAGGTCGTATTGCCAGTCTTAATCTGGGTGGATTTAATGCGAAAGGAATGGTGCCTGATGCGATTGGCGAACTGACTGCATTGACTACGCTTTATTTGGGTAATCACTCAGACCAAGGATTGATTGATCCGGAAGAAGGAATGGTTTCATTAGACCGTTTTGTTTTGGAAATGCAAGGTGTCGACGTGAAGGCAAACCGTATGGAGATTGCCAAAGAACAGATGCGCCTTCGCCATCCAAAAACGACAACTTCTTTGACAACACTTTCGCAGAAAGAAAAACCTTTTAAATATGCGATAGCAGGTAGCCCTGCGCTTGAAAATCCGTCAAACCGTATTACCGGAATCTCTGACGCGATTGGGAAGTGTAAAGAGCTTTCTTATCTGAGTGTTGCGAATGGTCTTGTAAAAGAGCTTCCGGCTTCATTGGCTACTTTAGAGAATCTGACTGACTTGGAAATTTATAAATGTCCGATGACCGAATTCCCGGCATGTGTTTTAGATATGAAACATTTAGTGGCATTTAACTTTTCCGGCAATTCGAGAGTAAATTCGACAGACATTACAGCAGCACTTGAGCGTTTTTTCGATGGAGAAGCCCAAAATACAATGCAGTTGCTTTATCTGACGGATAATGGTTTGGAACAATTGCCTGCAAATTTGGCAAACATGACAGGCTTGACATTGTTGGATGTTGCCAACAATCGTCTTACTTCGGTACCTTTCTTAGGGAAAGAGGTGGCTTATATTCAGTGTTTCCTAGATCATAATCGTTTGACTGAAATTCCGGAGGGATGGTTCCATACTGATGACCTGGAAAAAATCTCTTTCCATAACAATCAGCTGACTACTTTCCCGAATATGTTTAACGCGCAGTCTGTATATCAGATCGAAGAGGTTGATTTGAGCGGAAATCATATCAGTAAGATGCCAGCTAACTTCAAAGGGATCCATGCAGAAGTGCTTAATCTGAATGAAAACCGTTTCGAAGAGTTTCCGGTTGAATTCTCTGAATCAGCTTCAATCTTCAATTTCCTGCGTATTTCGAATAACCGTATCCAGACCATTTCTGAAGAAGCTATCGCAAATCTGAAACAATTGAAGGCTCTCGAATGTACCGGAAATAAGCTTTCGGCATTACCGGCTACTTTTGACGTGATCCGATTCCCGAATATGACTGCAGTAGATATCAGCTACAATCAGTTTGCCGAGTTCCCTTTTGCCGTGTTAAATGTGCAGTTGCTTACAGAGTTGCGTATCTCCAATCAGATGAATCACGATACGGGCAAAAAAGTATTGCGCAAATGGCCTACTGGCATTGATGAGCATCCTGCATTGCGCGTGCTAGATCTTTCTTCAAACGATCTCGGAAACGTAGCAAAATTCCCCACGTTGCTTAATATGTTGAATATTCAGGATAATCCGAATATTTACATTACCGTGCCGCAGGATATTTTATATCGCATGATTAACGGAACATTCGTGCTTTATTTTGATAAGGATCAAAATGTTGATGGTATTTAAGAAATAAGTTATATAAATGAAATTGTCAAATAATATTTTAAAAACAATCTCTTCGCTTGCTCTTGCTGCGGGGTTGCTTTTCGGAGCTGCCTCTTGTAAAGACAAAGAAGATGTAAAAAGCGTTGAATTCGCTCTTTCGAGTAATCAATTCAACTTTCTTGCTGAAGGAGGAAGTGGGTCGGTTGTAGTAAATACCGACGGAGAATGGACGGTTGAGTCGAATGTGGAGTGGTGTCTTATATCTCCGGCCAACGGATTCGGTACGGTAGAATGCGAAGTACGTGTAGATACCAGTTATTTGTATGATGCACGTGATGCTGTTGTTACATTTCATTCAGGTTCTGCTTCAAAGCAGATTGTGATAAATCAGTTAGGGTATAAAAAAGTAATCATCCCGGAAGAGGTTGATTTTACAGTGCCTGATTATAATGAATATGGAAAAACGTTTGTAGAAGTAAGCGTATCGGCTAATGTGGATTTCGAGGTTGTATTGCCGGAAGATGCAAGTTGGTTGTCGTATGAAATTGAAGATATTCATCAGTCATCGATACCGCGTGCGCGTAAAGTGAAATTCGAATATAAGATCAACAGCGATCCTCAGATTCGTATGGCAGATATCGTTTTGAAGCCGATTGCCGAAAACGATAAAGAAGCCGAGCCGGCAACACTGAAGATAACACAGCAAGCAGCCCCATTGATTACGCCTTCGCGTGAGGGCGACTCTTTGTCAATCGTAATGTTGGCCCGTTTACTTCGTGTAAATAACGATCCTTCTTCTTCTGGTAAAGCAATGGTCAATTGGGATAATGTAGAACTGAGAGAATTTCCGGTCGAAAACGGAGCTGAGGGTGAAACTGAATTGCGTGTAGTGAGCCTTGGATTAGCTATTTTCGATACGAAAGAATCTTTGCCATATCAGATCAAATTCTTAACCAAACTTGAAAAGTTCTCATTGGTGGGGAATACCAACGGTTATCTGAAAAGTATTGAATGGACTCCGGAAATTTGCGAACTGAAAAACTTGAAATCGTTGGAGATGACAGGGTACGGACTGGTAACCATCCCAGAGGAACTCCGCAATATGCAGTCGCTAGAAGCAATCAACCTAAGCGGTAACTACTTTCACAAATTGCCGATTGATATTTTTCGCGATATGCCAAATCTGAAACATATCGAAATGACAGGGTGCCGCCGAGACGGTATCCGTGATTTATCAACTAATCTGGAAGAGAATATCGGTTTGAAAGGGCAGCTGCCGTATGAATTGTTCGAACTAGACCATATTCAAACGCTTCACCTTTCGTATAATTATTTCGAAGGTGAAATCCCGGATATGCCAATCGGATCGATGCCTAACCTAACCAGTTTGAAGCTTAATCTAAACTTCTTGACAGGCGAGGCGCCCGAATGGATTCTGAAGCATCCGTATTTCGGTTGTTGGAGCCCTTCTATGTTTATCTTTACTCAAGACGATGGTAAAGATTCGGCCGGAAAACGCGTGGGTCTGACTAATGAACCAAAACGTATTCCAACCTGTCCGTTAAATTAATAAGTAACCTATTCCTATGTATAAAAATAAATTATCCTATATGCTTCAGCGCATCCTTCTAGGAGCCATCCTTTTGGTGACGGCTGCTTGTAGTGAAGAGTCTGATTTACTCAAAATGGGTGCGGATGAGGGCGAAGTTTCTTTTTCGTTGGTTCGCTTCAATAGCTATGGCATCACAGAACTTAACGAGATTGCTACCGTAAAAATCACACTCGAAAAAGAGGGTGTACGCATGGTATTGCCTAGTATGGCGATGAATGGTAGCATCGATTCTGTAAGTACTGCTCCTTTTTGTTTGAAAGAGGGTAAATACAGCATCGTCGAATATAAAGCGTTTAATGCATCAGCTGCACAGATTCTGGTTTGTGAGCCTTCAAAACACAACGAGTTTATTGTAGAGCGCGGTCAGCGCAATAACTTTATCATGCCTTTGATCGTTCATGATAAAATTGATAAAAACAATGTGCTCAATACACTCTATTCTATTTGTCGCGAAGCATTTGGCGATGATAGATCGTTGTGGCCAAAAACATGGAACACCGAAACCGACCTTGCGGAATGGGAAAATATTGAATTCGATTTGGCAGATGACGGTAGCGTAAACTATATTGTTGCGCTTACGCTCGATTCTAAATTCGGACCGATGAAAAAACTTTCTCCGGCAATCGTAAACTTTCCGACACTGGAAAGCTTGATTATCCGCGATAATGACTTCGAAGAGTTCCCGTACAATATGGGTGAAATGAATGTGAAGGTGATGCAGATTATAAATACTAATCTGTCTTCTTTTCCGGAAAGTGTAAATAAATTAACTTTACATGGTCTTTCATTGGATGGAAACAAATTCACAAGTTTTCCTGAATTTCTGGCGAATCAGCCTTATCTGCGCGATCTGACTATCCGGAATGAACAGATTGATGAGATTCCGGCATGGATCGGAGACCTGGGTAACCTGGTTTCTCTTTCTCTGACTAACTTGAATATCACTTCGATTCCGAATGTATTCGATCGTTTGTATCGTATTTCTACATTGGATATTTCGCACAACAAAGCTCTAAGCACTTTGCCTGCGACGATTGGTATGGAGTCTTATGGAAATCAGAGCTCATATATGCGTGGTCTGGTTGCAGAAGGATGTGGCTTTACCTCTATTCCCGCAGAAATTCAGAATGACAAATTCCGAACAGTGGTTTTGTCAGACAATAAGATTACGGCGGTTGAGGCGGCGCAACTGGAAGCGATGACAAGCCTTTCTACTCTTTATCTGAGTGGAAATAAACTGTCGGCTTTCCCGAATGTTACTTTGCCTGCAATGGAAATGTTGGTTTTGATTGATTGTGGTTTGACTGCCGACCAGGTAAATCGCGACGGGATGCCTAATCTTTATACGACACTAAAAGATATCAATACCGGCGAAGAGAAAACTTATGATTTCTTATTCTTTACACAGGATCAATTCGAATCTATATTTAAAGGATATGAAGTGATAAAATAATTTTTTTGCTATAAGAAAAGAGGAAACTCCATTTTATGTGGATTTCCTCTTTTCTTATATATTTAAGAAATCTTTATAACTCGCCTAAAGTTGAGTTACCTAACAGAAGGATATAATTATACATATATGAAAAAACAGATAGTATTATCGTTAGCATTCGTGTGCTGCATGAACTCTTGTCAGAAAGAAGAGGCCGGAGTAGAGGATATGTCAGAGAAGGTTGCTTTTTATGAACAATCTCATCGGACAGTGATGCAAATTAAAGGCCTGGTTAAGGAAATACGGGAGTATAATGCGGATCCTCAGTTTGAAGAGGAGAAAATGCTTTCAGCAGTGATTGCGTTTAATGAGGCAGGCAATATTGCAAGTTATGATCCAACAGGAATGGAAGAGGAAATATCTACTTTTTGGATACCAGTAAATGTAGAGCGTTATGAATATGATTATGACGAGTATAATCGGCTGAGGAAAATAAAAGTAATGCCACTTGGCGAAGAGCCTGCAATTTATACGCTGATATATGGAGAACACTCAACGTATATTCCATTACCGATTGAAATAAAGCCTATTGGTGAATGGCTTGTCAAAGGATTGGTTTCTGTAGAATCTGAACGAGCGGATTTTTCATATCAATTTGATGGGACCAAAGTAAGCTTTGTACAGCAGGATTTTGGTAAAAAGGAACAGGGTACTATTCAATTTGAAAATGGATATCCGGTTATGCGTAAATCACAGACAATAGAGAGTGGGGTGGCTGTGGCTTCGAAAGAAACAAAATATAGTTTTGATTCATTGACCGGCATCTTACTTCGCAAAGAATGTGATCTTACAGAAGATAATAAAAATACGGTGTCTGTATATGAATATGATTCGAAAGGCTTATGTATTCGGCAAACCGATACATCCTTGAATGAAATGGCACATTATGAATATCAATACAACTCATATAGCTGGCTGATTGCTACTTCTGTAAAACGGGATGGTACGGAAAGTAATCAAAGCCGATTGTATGATCAGCCGGATGACCATGGAAATTGGACTCGCTGTGAAATAAATACCAAAGGTTTTATCGATTGGGGATCAATAGAAGGAAAAGTGATTGTTACCCGGACACTCCATTATTAACCTCCGTCTACTTTAAATCAATGAATATCCGATCAAGCGATCGTATCGTTGTCCGGGAGGACGATGATATACCTTGATAAGATATTCATTTTCTGTTTCATGAAAATTTCCCTCCATTAATGCCGGAGATGCTTTGGTGCCATTTCGTGGCAAAAATAAATATTGATAATTGTAATGTCCCTGTTTTAACAGAAGTGCGGCCTCATATCGCCGTTGTTCAAAATTATAGATGAGTTTGGTTTCATCCGTAAAACGATTGTAAGTGAAGTCTCCTGCAAGATGAATGCTACCCTCTATAAAAGGATTTTCCTCTTCTAAACAGAAGTGCACCATGAAATAGTCGGCTTCTGTTTCATTTATTTCAGCATCGCTTTTTCTGATTATGTATTTCCCGTTCTGATCGCGGTCATAATAATATGGTTGTTGTGCCCGCGATATGGAGGGGGTTAATAACACATGATAAAATGGTTCGAAATAACGTATTTGTTCAACACCGATGCCGGCATATTTGTGATCTACAATTTCAAAGCGGCGGAAGTTATTCCCTGCCTCAAAAATCAGACTCCGGTTATGTTCGAAAAAAGCCTCATTCGCGCTAAACCGGTTAGGATGATTAACGATTACTTCATTATCTCTGCGGTTATTTTGGCTAACCACAACCTTTAACTCATCGGCCGGATTTGAAAGAACAGGGTTTCGCCATTGTAATCGGATTTCAACCTGTTGATATTCTCCATTCAGACTGATATCGGTATTCGAAGTTACATTAGCATATACAGATGTTTCGCGTTCGAATACAGAAAAACAGGCGGATGCAATAATATCATCAGGTTGATCATCCCTGAAAAATAATACGGCATAATTTCCGGATTTCCGAAATTGGATATTTTCATTCGGAAGTGTAATATGATAATGATAATAAGATGTGAATGTATTAAATGAGGGTTGAACATCTTCTACAGCTACCTGGTTAAATCCGTTTAAATATTCAAGTTCGGATAAATGGCTTCGTTGCCAATTTGCATCGCAATGAATAATCCGATAAGAGATCCAACTCATATCATTCGTCAATTCGTCAAAAGAAATAGAAACAAATTGGTCGGAATTCAGTAAGATCAAAGGAGGAGATGTGAAATTGTCATTGCAAATAACCTGAAGACTCTTTATGGCAGGTTGAAAGATAGCATTTTGCCATCCCGACTGTGCCGATACATAATAAAATATCCAAAATAATGTGAGAAATGTTTTTATCCTTAACATATGGATAATGAATTAATAATAAATGATATCCCCCCCTTTTATATTACAATGATAGTTGTAAAGTTTTCTATGAAAAACAGTTGGTCAAAAAGCTTTTCCATCAGAGTAATAAGGAGAGAAACTATGTGATTTTAGATTTCCGGTAAAAGTAAACAAATAAATTAAAGAATTCTTTCCTTATTTCCCGCT
>JAVVPN010000066.1:0-16194 GCA_036655755.1 Bacteroidales bacterium
TTTACCTCCTGAATCTGATCCCCTTTTCTTGAATCGATATTCAGATTATTCTGTGCGGCAAGCAGATCCCGCTTATTAACCGAGCCCAATACGATTTCGGTGGCCGACATCAGCGGAATCTCTTCGGTCGTGGTAACCGTTTCGTCTAAACCGAGGTAGCTCATCTCATTCACCAAGATCCGTTTTACCAGAAAATAATAACTCATGATCAATTGATCATGCATATTGAAGCTAAAGTCGTGGTTTTGTATGTTATCGATTACGATAAAATGAAAATCGGTCAGGATATGGTTTGCCTGAAGAGAAGGGTGGGAGCTTACCGGGTTGAACGACCCTTTTAGAGCCATCTCTTTCAATACCTCATTGAAGTACAGATTCACTTTGCGTTCGTCCTTAAAGCCGAAATTCATATTGATATGATAAATCAGTCCCGGTTCTATTTCAGTCAGCTGATAGGTAAGGTTGTGTGGCAAATCTACCGTCTGCGTATTGATGAACCAATAGGTTTCGGCTTTCTTCGGTTTGCGTAGAATCGAATACAGAATGGTGTCTTCAATCTGATCAGGGCGCGGGGTGTCGGTCATATAAATCAGATTAGATGCATATTGCGGTAGGGTAGTGTCGGTACGCATCGCCTTCAGTATGGGCAGATATTGTTTTAAATCGGCGAAAAGAATAAATTTCGAAGCGATTTTCGAAGCGTGTGCCCAAGAATACATGATGGAAACATAAATCACCGTAAGTAAAATCGTAACCCATCCTCCGGTAAAGAATTTGGTGATATTGGCGGTCAGGAATCCCACTTCGATCACCGAATAAACAGCGATATAAAGAATCACACACCATAACGGTACCCGTTTATACAAGTAGAATACAAGCAGTATCGAGGTGCAGATCATGGCAAAGGAGATGGATAACCCGTAGGCCGACTCCATCGCGGCCGAATTCTGGAAGTACACCACCACAAACAGACAACAGATATACAATAGCCAGTTTATCTGTGGGATATACATCTGCCGTTTCAGATTGGTAGGGTAGTTGATGCGTATTTTCGGAAAGAAATTCAATGATATCGCTTCCGAAATGATCGTGAACGTTCCGGTTATCAATGCCTGGCTCGCAATGATGGCTGCCATTGTTGAGATGATCACTCCGATTGCCAGAAACCACGAGGGCATGATGGCGAAAAACGGATTGACACTGGCCGATATCTCCTGATGTTCGGCAAGCAGCCACGCTCCCTGCCCGAAATAATTGACCAATAAAGAGGTAGATACGAATCCCCACGTAATCCGGATATTCTTGATACCCACATGTCCCAGGTCCGAATAGAGGGCTTCGGCTCCTGTTGTACACAGGAATACCGCACCCAACAGTTTCAGTACGTCCGGATTGTGGATAATCGTATGAACCGCATAATAAGGATTGATTGCTTTGAGAACTTCGGGATGCTTTAGCAATGGCACGATGCCCAGTACGAACAGCATCAGAAACCAGCTGAGCATTACCGGGCCGAATAATTTGCCTATTTTCTTTGTACCGAAAGGCTGAATCAGAAATATGAAAGTGAGGATGATGATCACCAACCCTACGACCGGTATGTTTTTAGAGAACAACTGCAAACCCTCCATTGAGGAGGTTACCGTAATGGCAGGAGTGATCACTCCGTCGGCCATCAGCGCACACGCTCCGATGATGGCTACTAAAAAAGCCGACTTATGGTTTTTGACCATGGTAAACAATGAAAAGATACCCCCTTCTCCCTTGTTGCTTGCCTTCAGCGTAATAAATACATACTTAAAGGTTGCTTCAAGCATGATTGTCCAGAATACGCATGAAAGAGCACCCAATACGAAGGTGTGGTCAATCTTTCCTCCCGACTGCATGATCGCCTGCATCGTATATAAAGGAGAGGTGCCGAGGTCGCCATAAACAATCCCCAGTGTGATGATAAGACCGGCCGCTTTCACTTTCGAAACGCCGGAGTTGCCAACTGTTTCCATAATACCATTTTTTCTCATTTACAACGGATAGGAACGGAAGATGGTTCACCCCTCCCGTGCTGATAGTCGGCGGACGATCTGACGGTTGCTCCCGAACAACGGGATGTTTGCCCGCGAGCAACCCAATGTTTGTCCGCGAACGAACATTGGGTTCCTCGTGGGCGGCAGTTAAGTTGCTCGCGGACGGCGATCGGGTCGCTCGCGGACAATTACCCGTTGAGGGGGCAAAAAAGAGGCCCCGAACTCTCATGAATTCGGGGCCAATCTGGTTATAATTGATTTTTCTATTATCAGAATGTTACTTTCAGGCGCTCACCTGCATCGTTTGCAATTGAGCGATAGTACGATTCGGAATATCCCGGGAATTCCGGATAAGCGGCACCTCCGTAAGGTGTGCGCTCGAATGCTCCGTCTTTTTCGCGTTTTACGTTACCGTCGAGGAATTTAATCATCAGGTATTCACCCAGTTTTTTCCAGTTTGCCGTAGCGCTCTGCGCCTCGTTTACAGAATAATGGTTCAGATAGCCGATCGCTTCCTGCGGATTCACGGCATACAGTTCCATCGCCGCCTTTTCAATCGCGGGCTGCATCGACTGGTATTTGTCTTCCAGCTGATTCTGCAGTTTGCGGATATCGCCGATCATCTGATTGTAACGGTAGTAAGCTTGGTTTGCCACCCAGTTGTGTACCCAGAAAGCTGAGTTCCATGAAAGGGTATACATATCGCCGTTGCCAACCTGATAACATTCCGGAATTTCGGTCATGGCGCAATACATCGGCACATAAACGCAAGTGTTGGCATCGTCCACACCAAACCAAAGGATGCCTCCTACCGGAGCAGGCAACCAGCTGCGCATCTGAGCTACGAACGAAAATCCTGTTTGCTGAGTAGCAATGGCGCGTTCGTTTGTATATTTCACAGAATCAACCGTAAAGGTCATCGGACGGAATCGGTAAGGCACCTCAAACGGACCGGCGCCGATATCCTGCGTCATGTCGAACGGTGTTCCTTCAAAATGGTCGCGCATCATGTTCTGAACGTCGCGAACAGAAAGTAAGCGGTCCGGTTTTACATAAAGCGGCATCGGATTTTTGTCTTCACCCTTCAAGTAAGGCAGATAAGTGTCCATCCCTTGTTTGAAGCGGTTGAAGTATGACCATACGCGGGCATCGCAACCACGCAATGCGCCGAAATCTACCGGAGCATACGCTGCCGAGAAGCTGAAGTCGCGGTTAAGGCCGTTGAAATATCCTTTTTCTCTTGCAAACGAGATTACATCCGGTGAATAGATGCAGTTTTCTTTATCGTCAAGCGGGAATGTGTGGATACGCGCCTGATTGGCATGCGCTGCAATACAATCGTCGGGGATGCGCACGGCTACCCATACGGCACCTTTGTTGTGCGGCCCTTTTCCGATCATCTCCATCACCCAGATCTCGTTCGGGTCGGCTATCGAGAACGATTCGCCCGAGCTGTAATAACCATACTCTTTTACCAGATCGGTCATCACTTTGATCGCTTCGCGCGCAGTTTTGGCACGTTGCAGGGTTACATAAATCAGCGAGCCGTAATCCATGATACCGGTAGTGTCGGACAACTCTTCGCGTCCGCCCCAAGTCGATTCGGAGATGGTCAGCTGATGTTCGTTCATATTGCCGGTAACAGAATATGTTTTGCTCACTTGCGGAATCTTTCCAAGATATTTGTTGGTATCCCATTCGTAAATATCGAGCATCGTTCCTTTTGGATAGGATGCTGCAGGCCAGTGATACAATTCACCGTACAGAACATGAGAATCGGCTGCGTAGGTAATCATCGTTGATCCGTCGGCGGATGCTTTTTTCCCTACCAGCAAACTTGTGCAAGCTTGCGATTCGCCCGCATACAGACCCAACAGGGCGATGCAACAAGTGAGAAGTTTCTTCATAGAATAATAATTGAATGTTTTAATAATGCAAAGAAATAAAAAATTACCAATAAAAAGTGCGTTCATCGCGCTTCTCGTTGCCTCGTTTGTCTGTAAGGACGACAGAAAGTGTATGTTTTTTACCTTTTCCTATCTTTTGAGTATCGATCCGGTAGCTGATCACGCTGCTTTTTCCGTCGTGTTCGAATAAAGCAAACTGGCCGTCCACTTCGCCGCGCCAGGTTTTTATACCCGACTCGCCGTCGGACATGCGGTAACGAATGGTTCCGGTTTTTCCCCAGCCTTCCGGATTAACGGGCGACAAGACGGGGGCGATGGTATCTGCCATTACGATAAACGATCCGAAATTGCGAATCGCTGTTTTGACGGTTCCGTTTTCGTATTCGCCTCCGATGTAAGCGGGCGCTCCGTTGCGAAGCGAGGCGATATAATATTTGCTTTTATCGGAAAGCGGATCGGAGGTCAGTGCGATTTTCATATCCACGTAGCTGTGGATCGGCACGAGCGGGTCGCCCACATGGTGTACTTTTGAAAATCCTTTGGCCGATGAGGCGGTGCGATACGTGAAATCGAGGTCGGTATACAACATCCCCTGCGGCAATACGATCGAAAAGCTGTCGGTATGATAGCTGTTGTCCTGATCGTAGGCGAACAGGCACACCCCTTTCTGTTTGGGTTCGGGTATCTCCTGTCGCTTGCCGCGGATGGTAAACGGAAAAACCTTTTTATTCCCGTGGGCGTCCGACAATTCGAGCCGTATGCGGTAGGGGCGTTCTTCATTGATGGTGATTTCACCTCTGTCGATCGCCTGACGGTAGCAGTTGAGGTTATTTCCCGGATCTATAAAAAGCTTCATTACCATCGACCGGCGTGATTGCCAATCGGCATAATCGATCAGCGAATTCAGATAGCGGGTATCCGCAAAGGCAAAACGGTTGTGTTGCATCGAAAAATGGAGCGTGTCGTCGACAAATAAACGTACCTGCTTTACGCCGTAGATGTTTGTGGTTTCATCCATCCGGTCGTAGGCTTTTACCCCGATTCCGATTTTACCCCATGCTGTCACTGTTTTATTCAGTACGGTCGAACCATCCTCTTTTCGTACAGGATTGGTGGTAACGGGTGCGTTCCCGCCATTCACCACCCCTTCGATGGGGTAGATGCGAATGTTGCGCAGGTTTGGTTTGGTAGTGTCTTTTACTTTATTGATGAAATACGGAAGCGGATCAATGGGATCTTGCGTTTCCGTATCGCGGATCTCAAAATGGAGATGGGGACCTCCCGAACTGCCCGAATTGCCGCTTTTGGCAACGATTTCACCTCGCTTTACCGGCAGATCCTCTTTGTCGGGATAAATATCCGCGATAAAGGTTTCGTGTTCGTACTGATAATCCTTTACATAGCGCCGTATTTCGGGCGAGAAGTTTTCGAGATGAGCGTAAACGGTTGTCATCCCGTTGTGGTGGGAGATGTAAAGCGCTCTTCCGTAACCCCATGGTGAAACGGAGATACGGGATACCCATCCTTCGTCGAAACTGTAAATGGGATGCCCGGTGGATCCCTGCGTTTTGAAGTCGATTCCCGAGTGGAAATGATTATTGCGCAATTCTGCAAAATTACCACTTAAGAAGGGTTGCATTTTTACCGGAATCTGATAAGTTCTTTCGGGTCCGGCCTGTGCTGTCGCCGTAAGGGTAGCCAACGGCAATAGCATATATAAAAGCGTGTTTCTGAGCATAACGGATCAATTAAGTAAGCCGGAAGCAAATATAACAGAAAAAAACGCTATCAGAAAGTAACATGCATGCTTATCCGGACTCCTCTTTTGTCAATATTCGGGTGGTCGCGATAAGAAAGGCGCCATACGTAATCTACCCGTAATAATTTGAATATGTTTTCAACTCCTACCGAGGCTTCCATGTAAGGGGTTTTCCCCATTCGGTAGGCCCCTTCGGGAAAGGCAAACAGATGCGGGTTGTTCTGAGGCAGGTTTTTACTGCTCAGATTACCGAACATACCCCGGAAGGAAACCACTTCTCGCCATTTCAGCAATTTCAGCAATGGCACACGGTTGAATATCCATCCGTTCATAAAATAGGTCAGATCCCATGAAGCGTATTCATCATTGATAAACTCAACCGCGTTCATCAATGAATACGATTGCGGCTGAATGATATAGGATAAGTTCGCGTTTGGCAGAATCAGCATCGGGAACGGTACCGCATCCCATACTTTTCCGGCTTTGATATAGCTGTCGATATATCCGTAGGCTGAAAACCAGAATCGTTTTTCAATACCGATTTCCGTACGGTTATACGTATAGTCTGAGCCCAGCCACCCTTTTTTCGCCGTAATGTGCGAAGCGTAAAAAACGGGCGTTTCGGGAGTGATCAGAATACGCCGTGTTTTCATCTGGTAGAATTTCTCGCCGGGTGCGTACCGAATCCGGAATTCGGCTTCGGTCATCATGAAATCCTTTACGGGCCGGATGGTCTGATCGGGAAGCAATTGGTCGAATTTCACGCATTCGGTAGCGTATTCGATTTTATTGCGCAGGCTTACGTTGTACGATAAGCCCGAATAGTGTTCGCGCTGATAGCTCAGTTCTGCTTTACGCAGGTAGGTTACCCGGTCGTCACTTTTGCGTTTAAGCGACAATACGATGTTGTCTTTGTTGGTAAACAGGTATTGCTGGCCGAGCTGGTCGATATCATACGTATAGGATGCGCGCAAGGAATGCACCGGAAATTCATGTGCATGCTCTTTTTTGTCAAGAAAGCTGTATTCAACCTGCGCTTTGTATTTAAACCGTTCGTCGCGGGTGCCGTAAGCCACATATCCGCTTCCAAACCATCGATTGTTGAGTTCGGCGGTAGTAAGCCCTCCGATGCGGAAGCGCGCTCCCTCGAATGAGTTTCCGCTGATCAGCGTATTGATGGGACCGATATCTACTTTAGGTTTTTCAACCGGTACCGGTATGTAGCCCCCTACAATCATGGAGATCAGTTTTTCGGAATAATAGAAAATGGGTACTTCGCGTAAATTAACCAACAGTTTATCGACTGCGTTTTCTTTTTCGCGAATGGCGATGTGCCGGTTTTCCTTCCAGTAACTTTCATCCTGGAAGCGAGCTTCGGGTAATGTTACGGTTGGAGCTTCCTGTTCGAAAACAGCCGGATCGGGTGCTTCGAAAGAGTGTTTCTTGTACGTATTGATGCGCCGGGCGTATACTCCCTGTAATTTGTCGGCAAGTTTGAATTCGATTGCGATATCGTCTTTCTGCAACAACCGGATATTATCGGGTGTACGCTCGTATTCCTGCACGATCGACATTTTATCGACGAAGTTCAGGTTGATGTCATACGGCACATTCAGGTGTGCTTTTTTTACGAAATAGGTGGAATCGAGGGCAACGTAAAGATGCCCGGTAAAACCGAATGTTTCGGATACGCGGGGTACGAATCCCAGATCCTGACATTTTATGCCGTCTACCATCACGGTATCGAGCAGATAATATTTATAGAAGTTTGGTCCCATTGATGAAATGGGGCTTACGAAGCGATTGAAAAACAGAGAGATGTCGTTTTGGAAAATATCGATCTCTTTGAAGGCTTCGCTGAAAAGGGCATTCAGGCTCTCTTCGGGCAACATCTCATCCAGTCCGTCATGCTTGTACGCTTCGACCACTTTTTTTGCGGTTTCGGGAGAGTGACGGTAATAATTATTTTCAATCAGCTCTTTGGTAGAGATGGTCAGAATCGGCTTATGGGATATTTCGGACGTATCGACGTAATTTTTGAGGAATCCGAATTTGCGGTATAACCATTTTTGTTGTCGTATGCTGTCGAAGTCGTTAAGGGCATGCGTGAGCTTTTCGTAGCGTTGATACGAGTAATAGGGTTCGGCATGCGGATCGCCCGCTTTTCGGTTATCTATGATCTTCTGAACAAACTCAACGGCAGGATTTCCTTTTTTTGTATATTTCTCCTTTTTAGGTTTGATGGTTACTTCCGACAGTTGATATTGCGATGGGATAAGGTTGATGATGAGCGGATTCTTTTTTACAGAGGCTACCGGTACGGAATATTCGTGATAGCCGATGCAGGAAACGGTAAGCGTTTGTTTCGGACCGGCTTCTAACCGGAATTTACCTGCTTCATCCGACATAGCCCCATGGGTGGTTCCTTTCAGATAAACAGAAACATAACTCAACGGTTCATGCGTCAATGAATCTTGGATTATTCCTTCAATTAATCTGGTCTGGGCGAATGCGGGTGTTATCATCCACATTATCAGACAGCCTATGAGAATAATCGTTTTGCTTTGTTTCATTTATATATAATCTATCTGTTTTTAACGCTAAAGGATAAATGCGTCATTTATCCCTATGCTTTGAGGGTACAAAAATCTGATATTTTTTTGCATTCACAAAGGTTTTAGTTGCCTAAAGATTGGTCATATTCTCCTTTTCAAGCAAATAAGAGGTTTACTCACCCTACTTTAAAATTTGGTCTATTAATAAAATATGCGAAAGAAAGAGTAATTAAGTGATAAAATTGACCTTTTTATCGAATTAAAGATGATTTATATTTGTAAAATTATTTTGTTTCGATTAAACAGAATAAATTTAGGTCTGTTAAATAAAAATTAATTAAACATAGTCCGCGCGTTACGGACTATAAATCATTAATAACATGGAAAAAATTGATGTTAAAAGTGCTACAGGAAAATTAGGGGTACTGATTGTGGGGCTTGGAGGAGCTGTTTCATCCACTTTTGTTACCGGGACATTAGCTGTACGTAAAGGATTGGCTCAGCCTATCGGTTCGATAACCCAATTATCTACGATTACGCTAGGAAAAGGAAAAGATCAACGCGAGCCGATGATAAAAGATGCTCTTCCGTTGGCAAAACTTGAAGATATTGTATTCGGAGGCTGGGATATCTTCGAAGAAAACGTATATGAAGCCGCAAAGCATGCGGAAGTATTGACTGAAAAAGACCTGGATGGCGTAAAAACTGAGTTGGAAGCGATTAAGCCGATGAAAGCTGCTTTCGATCAGGATTTTGTAAAACGTCTGCATGGTACCTGGGTAAAAGAGGGGGCTACCAAATGGGAGCTGACCGAACAGTTGCGCCAGGATATTCGCGACTTTAAGAAAGCGAACAACTGTGAGCGAGTGGTGGTAATCTGGGCGGCAAGTACAGAGGTATATGTGCCGATGACCGAAACTCACCTTACTTTGGCAAATCTGGAAAAGGCGATGAAAGAAAACTCACCTGAGATTGCGCCAAGTATGTGTTATGCGTATGCGGCTGTCGCGGAAGGGGTGCCGTTTATCAATGGAGCACCGGCGCTGACGGTGGATATGCCTGCGATCTGGCAGCTGGCCGAAGAAAAACGTGTGCCGATTTGTGGTAAGGACTTCAAAACAGGGCAGACCATGATGAAAACGGTATTGGCTCCGATGTTAAAGGCCCGTATGTTGGGTCTTAACGGATGGTTCTCTACCAATATCTTGGGCAATCGCGACGGAGAGGTGCTCGACGATCCTTCTTCTTTCAAAACAAAAGAGGTAAGCAAATTGTCTGTAATCGATACGATTTTGCGTCCGGAAAAACATCCGGAGTTGTATGGCGATATTTATCATAAAGTGCGTATCAACTATTATCCGCCTCGTAAAGACAACAAAGAGGGATGGGATAATATTGACCTTTTCGGATGGATGGGTTATCCGATGCAGCTGAAAGTGGATTTCCTTTGCCGTGATTCTATTTTGGCAGCTCCGCTTTGTCTTGACCTCGTATTGTTTACCGATCTTGCACAGCGATGTGGTTTCCACGGTATTCAGACTTGGCTTTCATTCTACTTTAAGAGTCCGATGCATGCGCTGGATAAAGAGCCGGAGCATGATTTGTTTACTCAAAATGCCATCATGCGTAATACATTGCGCCGGATTATTGCCGAAGAGCCGGTGGATGCGCTTGCTTGATGATCCTGTAAAATAGTAAGGTATAACTAAATAATAGTCAACCGTCATAAAACCTCCTTCTACTAGATATATGAAAAAGAGGTTTTATGACGGTATTTTTTTGATGTATGAGAAAAGAATTCATTTTATTGGTAAGCTTGTTTTTGCTTCTTTGCGAAAGCTGTGATCTGATTGATTATCATCCCTACGATGCGAAAGATTCGGGGGTGAAGGATGTAAATGCAACTGCGATTAAGAATATTCAGAATTTATGCGAATGGAAAGAGGTGGTTCGTTTTGCCTGGATGGGGGATACGCAGCGGTGGTATGATGAAACAGACGATTTCGTTCAGAGTGTAAATATGCGTTCGGATATCGATTTTGTGATGCATGGCGGTGATATATCCGATTTTGGCATGACCCAGGAGTTTACATGGGTACACCGTATCATGAAGAAACTCAACGTGCCTTATGTGGCGTTATTGGGTAATCATGACGTATTGGGAAATGGAATCAGCGTGTATCATTCGATGTATGGTGCTGAGAACTTTTCATTTATAGCGGGGGATACCAAATTCGTATGCCTGAATACGAATGCGCTTGAATTTGATTATTCGCACCCCGTGCCCGATTTTTCTTTTATTAAAAAAGAGATAGAGGATGCCAACCCGGCGGTGAAACGTACGGTGGTTGCAATGCATACGCCCCCTTTTGGCGAACAGTTCGACAATAACGTGGCGGATGTATTTCAGATGTACATTCGAAAATTGCCGGGACTTACTTTTTGTATGCATGCCCATACGCATAAGTTGAAAGTGCAGGATCTGTTTGGCGATGGTATTATTTATTATGGATGTGCATCAATGAAAGAGCGCAGTTATATTGTTTTCACTTTAACACCCCTGGGTTATGAGTATGAAGTGGTCTATTTTTAAACGGATGTTCATTCTGCTCATCGCATGTATCCCGTTTGTATCCTATTCGCGGGATATACAAACCGATTCGCTCTTGTTTCATAATAATAAGGCCAAAAAGTATGCATATCGCTGGCAACAACTCATACCCCGTTATCAGAAATTGCAGTTTGCCGGATCGATGGGCTTGTTGTCGGTAGGGCTTGGCTGGGAGTATGGTCGTGATCATTGGGAGACGGATTTGTTGTTTGGGTTTATTCCGAAGTTTGAGGATGAGGAGGCGAATATCACATTTACGCTGAAACAAAATTATATTCCGTGGGATCTGCATCTGGGAAAGGGGAACTGGAGTATTGCCCCGCTTACTACCGGGCTTTATATGAATTCAATTTTAGATGATCGTTTCTGGAAAAAGGAGCCACGTAAATATCCCGACCGCTATTATAAGTTTTCTACCCGCTTGCGTTTTCATATTTTCATGGGACAACGGATTACGTATCATATTCCTGATTCGAAACGGCTTCATAAATCCGTGTCGCTGTTTTATGAACTCAGTACCTGCGATCTGTATTTTATCAGTGCTGTTTCAAATAAGGCGATTCGGGCCCGCGATTATCTGAGCTTATCCTTTGGTATTAAGCTACAGGTGTTCTGAACCATTCTTACTCTGTTTTGCAACTATTACTGGGGAAAGTGGATAGATGATAATTAATCAGAATAAGTGTTTAATATTGTTTTATAAAATAAAGGGCTGTTTCTAATTATTGGAGCTTTGTGTAGTTGGCTGTTTTGTTTGCCTGAATGTAAAGAGGATGGAAAATATTTATATATACCTTATTTTGTCGTTTAAAATGGAACTTTAGATTATATATTTGTGATATATTGATACATTTGTTTGAAATATACTATAATTATGATAAAGTTTCCATTGCCTGTTTTAAAGTGGAAGGTCGTGGCAAGCTTTTTGATAAAAAAGTATTTAAATAAAAAGTTTATAACTTCGCGGACGAAAGTTATGTGTATCCCGAAGAAAGGTGCTGAAATTCGCAAAATAGTTTCATAATAAATATATAATTAATAAAAATGAGAATCCCTAAAGGAGCGGGAATCATCACACTCATTGTGCTTTTGATAAGTTATTCGTTTTCCTCTGTTTACGGACAGGGGAAAACGCGTTTTGACATCTCAGGAAGCGTGAGCGAGATGGTTTCAAATGAAAAGATCCCTTATGCGGTAGTGTTATTGCCGGCACTTAATGTATGGGCGGTCACTGATGATAACGGTGTGTTTGTAATTAAAGATATTCCGCCGGGGGAGTGGTTGATTGAAGTGTCTTGCCTGGGATATCAGAAAAAAGAGAGAAAGATTGCGGTTAACGAAAAAACGGCAGCCCTGAAGTTGAAAATGCATCCCATGGATCTGACTTTAAAGGATGTTGTGGTAACGGCAGAAGCGGGTACCAATATTAATTCTTCCTCTAAAATAGGGCGTACTGCCATTCAACACTTGCAGGCGGCTTCTCTGAGCGATGTGTTGCAGTTATTACCCGGACAAATCACGGCTAATCCTGATTTGAGTAAACCCGGCGTACTGACAATCCGCGAAACCAATACCGGCAACGATGTGAATGCATTGGGTACGTCGCTGGTAGTGGACGGAGCACGAATCTCGAATGATGCTAATCTGCAAAGTGTTTCTACAACAAAAGACGACAGTAGTTTTCCGGCTGCGGCCGGTACGGGTATCGATACCAGAAAAATTACTCCAGACCGAATCGAATCGGTAGAGGTGATTCGCGGAGTAGCTTCTGCCGAATATGGCGATTTGACTTCAGGCGCGGTGATCATGACTACCAAAGCGGGTATTACGCCCTATGAAGTTTCATTGAAAACGGATCCGCGTTTAAAATCGGCTTCCTTTGGAAAAGGAGTGTCATTGGGGGCCAATAAAGGATTTATGAATGTGGATGCCGATTATACGCATGCATTCCGAGATATCCGCACTTCTTCTGATTCATACAATCGTATGAGTGGCCAGTTGGGTTACTCCAATCGGTTTAATCTGAGCAATTCAAAATTAAGTTTTAATGCTAAAGCATCGGGATATATAACCTTGAATACGGTCAAAAATGATCCCGATAAATCATTGAATGAGTATTTAAAAAGCAAGGATAATCAGATAGATCTGAATTTGTTTGGTAATTGGCTATTCAATAAATCATGGATTACCTGCATCCGGTACACTTTTTTCGGAAGTTACGGATATCAGCGTACGGAAGAAAATAAGGAATTTCAGGGTACGAATCCTGTACCGGTTACCTATACTACACAAAATGGAGAGCAGTTGGCTATGTTTCTTCCAATCAATTATACCCAGTTGCGTGTAGTGGAAGGAAAACCGGTGTATTTGCAGGGAAAAGTATCGGCAAATGCCTGTCATAAGACGGGTGCTGTTTTTAACCGAGCTTTTATCGGGGCCGAATGGTCTTCGATAGGTAATAACGGAAAAGGGAAGTGGGGTGAGTATATGCCGCAGGGTTATCGCGATCGCTCTTTTTCGGATATACCTTATATCCATAATTACTCTTTTTTCGTTGAAGACCGGATGAATGTTGATTTGGACGAGTCGTCGCTTGAATTGCAGGCCGGTGTGAGGATGACCAATGTACTGACCGACGCGGCCAGTTATACCCTGTCGTTCGATCCGCGCTTTAATGCGAAATATGCCATTATAGAGCGCCCTGCGGCAGAAATTATACGTTTGCTAAGCATCCGCGCCGGTTGGGGCATACAACACAAGATGCCTACGTTGATGCATCTTTATCCGGATCCGTTTTATGAAGATCATTTGAGTTTTAGTTATCAGAATTCTGATTTTACGGAAGGGATGGCAATCATGACCTCTAAAGTGGTGGACGATACTTCTAACCCGGATCTCAAACTACCCCAAAGCACCAATTTTGAAGTGGGTACGGACTGGAATATCGCCGGAATAAAAGGATCGGTGGTTTATTTCAATGAGAAATTAAAAAATGCGTTTACATTCGACAGTTATCTGGCCACATTGCCTTATAATATTTATAATCGAACTTCTTCATTACCCGAATATAAAAACGGGATATTGATGGAGAATGGTGTGGCCGTGCCATTTACGCAGGATACTGTTTTTGCAGGCTATAAACGCCCCGGCAATCAGGCGAAGGTGGATAAATGGGGGATTGAATATACCGTGAACTTTGGTAAGATTCCGGCGCTTCATACCAGTATCATTGTAGATGGTGCCTATATGAATATTCGCAGAACAGATATCGGAGAGGAGGCATTATACAAAAAAACAACAATCAATCAGCAGAACCGTAAATATGCCGCTATTTATGAAGGGAGAGCGACAGGATTTTGCGGTATAAAAAGTGAGCGGCTGAATACGAATGTACGTTTTGTAACCAATATACCGAAAATACGGATGGTGGTTTCGTTGGGAGTGCAATGTGTCTGGTTGGACCGTAGTCAGTGGATTGCCTCAAATAATGGCAACCAGCGTATTATTATGCGTGACGCACAAGGCAACCGGGTGGAAGGAGATGTATATAAAGATGCCGTACATACCAAGTATCTGTATCCGGTAGCGCTTGTTGATTTTGATGGGAACCGAGTCCCTTTTACAGAGGAGATGATGAATAATGCCCATGCGAAGGATTATGAAATCCGGATGAATCCGACCGCATTTCTGAATGACGATCCGAACCCCTATTTTATGCTGAATCTGCGATTGACGAAAGAGTTCGGCAACATAGCCCGTTTTTCGTTTTATGCCAATAATTTTACCAATTCTAATCCGAAACGTTACTATCGGGCTAGCGGGTTATATCGCCGCGTAAATTCAGACATCTATTGTGGAGCTGAGCTGAATTTTAGTTTTTAAGAGCGGTTTGGTTTAAATGGATGTAAATTATGTGTTTATGTCTTGTTGTTAAAAAATAGATTATATATAAATGAAGAAAATACATAAGCCGTTTGGGATAATCGCCGTAATGGCATTGTTCTGTTTGATAGGATGTATGCAGGAAAAGATGGATCCGGCTAATGCTACGATTATCATACAGTTGCAGGGGTTGGAAGGGAAAGAATGTGATTTGAGCAATATCCCCGTTCGTTTGCAGAATACGCAGCTAACAGTTAGCTATACGGCTTTAACCGATCAGGAAGGGAAGGCACGCTTCGATGTAGAATATGGATTTTACCGTGCAAACGCTCAGTATGAATATAAAACGGAATATAAACGTTTATTGGTCAATGCGGCATCCGATGCTTTTGTGGTGAATAGCCGTAAAGAATATCTTGTGTCGATGGAGTCGGTGTATCCTCGCAGTGAACAGCTGATTTTTAAGGAGATTTACTATGCTTGTTGTGTGGGTGCCAATGGAAAAAACTACCTAAAGGACCAATATCTGATCATCTATAATAATTCGCCGGAAGTAGCTTACCTGGATAGTATTTGTCTGGGATTCCTTGATCCGATGAATGCCAATAGCGCACAAAAGGGCTGGGAGGGACTTTCGTATCTGCCGATTATCAATTTTATGTGGATGTTTCCCGGCAATGGGACTGATAACCCGCTACAACCCGGTGAGCAGGTGGTAGTGGGAGTAAATGCCATCAATCATATCGCTTTGGGAAATACCAATTCGGTAGATTTGTCAAAAGAGGGCTATTGGGCTTTTTATGATGAAAAAGCGAACCTTACCGCGCAGTCGGTACCGGCTCCGGGAGTGAAATGTCTTTCGAATGTCTGGAAATATAACGGTTCATCTTGCCTCTCTTCGGTGGTTAGCCCGGCTTGGATTATGTGGAAAGTACAGGGTATGGATATGAGTGCGTTTTTAGATTCATATATTCGGAAGCATCCTACCAATCTGACAAGTAATATAAGTTACGTAACAGTACCTGTAGAATGGGTTTATGACGGGGTAGAATGCTTTAAAGAATCAGGGTATGTAAAGCGGCTTCCAACGTCAATCGATAATGGTTTTACCAGCTTGCCCGAAGGAACGGGGTCGGGTTATTCGGTTCATCGCGTGATAGATGAAGTTTTATCTACGCCTGAACGCATTGTTTATATGGATACGAATAATTCGAGCAGGGATTTTGTAAAACAGACACCTTCATTAAAAGAATAAATCATGAAATCGCCATAACTCACCTAAAGTTGAGATCCCCAACATACGGTATATAAAGGGCGCATTTATACTTTAATGTAAAAAATAGATTATCAATAAATGAAATCGCCATAACTCACCTAAAGTTGAGATCCCCAACATACGGTATATAAAGGGCGCATTTATACTTTAATGTAAAAAATAGATTATCAATAAATGAAA
>JAVVPN010000067.1:0-15994 GCA_036655755.1 Bacteroidales bacterium
CCCCAAGCGCAAAAATTGTGTACCCCTTCAAGAACATTTGTGTGCCTTTTGTGGGGGGGCTGTGTGGTTCTTGGGTAACACTACCGCCACGCTTGGCGCAAACTTATGCTCTTGACGGAGCAAAAAACGGCTCCACTCGAATCAAACACTGAGGCACAAGCCACCCTTTAAAAAGGTAAAAGGAGGAATTACATGGATAACTAGCCTGAAAGTTGCCAGAGCATGGCAACTTTCTACTTTTTAATAAAAAATATACACAAAAGGTTTGCATAATAAAAAAAGGAGTGTACATTTGCGATATCAATCAAAGATAAACAGCTATGTTCAATACGTCTTATGCATATTTTCGATTTTATTATTTTTACTTTAAAACAAAGTAAGAACGGGATCGTCGTAGCATAAAACAAAAATATTGAATCGACTGAAATAATACTGAATCCCGTCTGAACAAGGCGGGATTTTTTTTGTATCAGTACTGTACCTAACTTATTAAAAACAGACATCAGATGAATACGCAATCATACTTTTTCTTCTTTTATTTTTATTATTACTTTATGAAAAGTCATGAGGTGCGGAGTTGTCATATTATAAAATAACCTGAATGAATCCCACCTCTGAGCTCAGAGTGTGGGATTTGTTTTTTTAAGTCGATTACAATGATTAAAGTTGCGATACAAGGGATTTCAGGCTGTTACCATGAAATGGCGGCCAAGCAATATTTTGAAGGACGCTCTATCGAGATGCAGCCTTGCCTCTCTTTCCAGGAAATGTTTCAACAACTGAAAAGCGACCGGAATCTGCTGGCGGTAATGGCCATTGAAAACACCATTGCCGGGAGCTTACTGCAAAACCATGAGTTATTGCGTGAAAGCGACATGAAAATCGTGGGAGAACATAAACTACATATTTCACATACACTTGCCGCACTTCCGGGACAGACATTAAAGGATATCCGCGAAGTCAACTCTCACCCGATCGCCTTGATGCAATGCATGGAATACCTCGAACAACAACCCGGCGTAAAAATCGTAGAAAAAGGCGACACGGCAAGTAGCGCCTGCGAAATAAGCACACAACAACTGAATGGCCATGCGGCCATCTGTAGTGAATATGCGGCCGAACTCTACGGACTAGAAGTGCTGGCGCGTGCCATTGAAACAAACAAACGCAATTTCACCCGGTTTCTGGTATTGGCCGATCAATGGGTTGCGGATGAATATCTGAACAAACAGAAAATCAATAAATCATCCATGGCATTCTGCGTACCTCACGTTCATGGCAGTTTATCGAAAGTACTGACCATCCTTTCGTTTTACGATATCAACCTTACTAAAATACAATCGATGCCGATACTGGGGCGTGAATGGGAATATCGTTTTTATATCGACCTGACATTTGACGATTATCTGCGTTACCGCCAAGCCCTCGAAGCGATCATCCCTTTTATTAAAGACTTTAAAATCTTAGGCGAATATGAAGAATCAACTTTGTGACCTCAGTATAGCGCCCGCTCGCAGGGTTGCTCAGGTAGAAGAATACTACTTCTCCCGCAAATTAAAAGAGATTGCCCGGATGAATGAAGCCGGACTTTCAGTCATCAATCTGGGCGTAGGCAGTCCCGATCTGGCTCCGTCAGACAATACCCTTCGCGGACTTCACCGTGACAGTTTGCGAAAGGATGCGAACGGCTATCAGCCTTATGTGGGCATTCCGGCTTTTCGCAAAGCGTTTGCCGATTGGTATCAGCGCTGGTACAATGTTTCGTTGGATGCGGCCACACAGATTCAACCGCTGATCGGTTCGAAAGAAGGGATTCTTCATATCACCCTTGCTTTTGTAAACCCGGGAGATAAGGTGCTCGTACCGAATCCGGGCTACCCCACCTACTCTTCCGTAAGCCGGTTGGCAGAGGCTGAGGTAATCACCTATGATCTCACAGAAGATCGCGGATGGGAACCCGATTTCGAATGGCTCGAGCAACAAGATTTAAGTGATGTAAAACTGATGTGGGTAAATTATCCGCACATGCCTACCGGCAAAAAAGCTACTGAAGCACTCTTCTCAAAACTGGTAGCATTCGGAAAGAAACACAATATCGTGATTGTGAATGATAATCCATACAGTTTCATACTCAATGACAATCCCATCAGTTTATTGAGCACATCGGGCGCACTCGATATCTGCATTGAGCTCAATTCGATGAGTAAATCGCACAACATGCCCGGATGGCGTATCGGGGTAGCTTGCTCCAATCCTACTTTTATCCAATGGATTTTAAGGGTAAAAAGCAATATCGACTCGGGAGTGTATCGTCCGTTGCAGATGGCAGCTATCGAAGCACTTAAAAATACGCATGAGTGGCATCGTCAGAACAATGAAATTTACCGGCGCCGACGAATCAAAGCGGAAGCGATTATGGATTTGCTGGAATGCCGATTCGACCCGGATCAATCAGGACTTTTCTTATGGGGACGTATCCCGGAAGGGATGGAAAATTCGGAAGAGCTGACCGAAACGATATTACATGAGGCGAATGTATTTATTACTCCGGGCAAAATATTCGGAAGTAACGGAAATCAGTATATTCGCATTTCGCTTTGCGCACCCGAACAGGTGCTTCAAAAAGCATACGACCGCATTGCGGCTGTAAAAACAAACAAAATGGCAATTTAACAAGAGAATACAAACAGAATATGGAACTTGAATCTATCTTATTACCGGGCATCGATCCGAAACGCCCTTTAATCATATCAGGCCCCTGCAGTGCAGAGAGCGAAGAGCAGGTGTTGCAAACAGCACATGAATTGGCGAAAGCAGGTATCCGCATATTTCGTGCGGGAATATGGAAACCGCGCACCAAGCCGGGCGGCTTCGAAGGTGTAGGGGTAATTGGCTTGCCGTGGCTAAAACGTGTAAAAGAGGAAACCGGCATGTATGTCGCCGTAGAGGTGGCAACAGAACGCCACGTATTCGAAGCACTGAAACATGGCATCGACATGTTGTGGATCGGAGCCCGGACAACGGCCAATCCATTTGCTATGCAAGAGATCGCCGACGCGCTGCAGGGAGTGGATATCCCTGTATTGATTAAAAATCCGGTCAATCCCGACCTTGAATTATGGATTGGCGGAATCGAACGTATCTACAATGCGGGTATCCGCCGCATCGGGGCCATTCATCGCGGCTTCAGCTCGTATGATAAAAAAATATACCGCAATACGCCGGCATGGCACATTCCGATCGAGTTACGTCGCCGCATGCCGGATCTTCCGATTATCTGCGATCCGAGCCACATCGGTGGAAAACGAGAATTGATCGCCCCCTTAAGCCAACAGGCTATGGACCTTGGCTTTGACGGACTGATCATTGAAACGCATTGCAAACCGGATTGCGCATGGAGTGATAAAGATCAACAGATCACACCCGAAGTATTATCAATCATACTGAATACGCTGGTGATTCGCGATACGTCTCAACCAACTGAAAACCTAAATTCATTGCGTCATCAGATTGATGAGCTGGATGATCAGTTGCTTGAATTGTTGGCCAAACGAATGCGCGTATCGTGCGAAATAGCACAGTTTAAGAAAGCGAATAATATGCCGGTTTTACAAACAGGTCGTTACGACCAGATTCTGACAAAACGAATCAAACAAGGTTTAGAATTGGGCATGTCGGAAGACTTTATGAAAATTATACTGGAAGCGATTCACGAAGAGTCTGTTCGTACCCAGCTCGAATTAATTAATAAGTAAAAAAAGATGAAAATTCTGATTTTAGGAGCAGGCAAAATGGGTACTTTCTTTGCGGATGCCTTATGCATGCAGCACGATGTGGCATTATTCGATACAGACCCACGTCGGTTACGCTTTGTTTTCAACACGGTACGAATGACAGATCCGGCAGAGATTAAAGATTTCGATCCGGAACTAGTGATTAACGCCGTAACAATAAAATATACGATTGAGGCTTTTGAGAAGGTATTGCCTTTTCTCTCAGGAAAGTGTATCTTATCTGATATCGCATCGGTAAAAACCGGCCTTCCCGAATTTTATGCACGCGCCGGTCATCCGTTTGTTTCGACGCATCCGATGTTCGGGCCTACCTTCGCAAATCTGAGCGATTTGTCTACTCAATATACGATCATCATTTCCGAATCAGACCATTTGGGAAAAGTATTCTTCAAAGACCTGTACCAAAATCTGCGTTTGAATATTTTCGAATACAGTTTTGAGGAGCATGATGAAACGATTGCCTATTCGTTGTCGATTCCATTTGTTTCGACACTTGTGTTTACCGGAATAATGAAACCCCAGGAAGCACCCGGAACCACCTTTAAGAAGCACATGGCAATTGCGCGCGGATTACTTTCGGAAGACGATTATCTGCTAAGCGAAATTTTATTTAATCCCCATACGCCGGGACAGGTGGAACAAATTTGTGAGAAAATGGAGCAATTGCTCTCCATTATCCGCGCGAAGGATGCCGAAGCATTGAAACGCTACCTGATTGAATCGCGTAAAAACATAGGAGCATAGTTTATCATATACCTTTTTATATCTATATTTGTCTTTATTGTGGAATTATTCTGAATCCATGATAAAGACAAATTTGCTTATATGAGAAAACTAAACAACTTCAACATTATCTGTATCATTTTATTATGGTGTTTCTTATGTTACATCATTGTGACAGAAAGCAAAGATATTACACCCCAAACGTGGATCGCCCTGTTTTTTTCAGGGGCATTTGTCTTTATCCCGATTTGGAAACATTATCGTAAAAAAGAGAAATAATAAGCATTCCACAGTTTCTTATTCTATTTTTTATTTATGAGTGATTGTCATCAACCCGAAATATTAGACCAGATTGTTTTCCCGGAAGACTTGCGTAAACTTCCGGTTAACCGACTTGAACAGGTTTGCGGAGAATTGCGTCATTTTATTATTGACGAACTTTCTTCAAATCCCGGACATTTTGCATCTAGTCTTGGTACTATAGAATTAACGGTAGCCTTGCATTATGCCTTTAACACCCCTTACGACCGTATTGTATGGGATGTAGGACATCAGGCATATGCACATAAAATACTGACCGGCCGACGAGACCGTTTTCACACGAACCGAAAATTCGGCGGACTGAGCGGATTTCCCACTCCGGCCGAAAGCGAATACGATACTTTTACTGCGGGACATGCGTCCAACTCAATTTCAGCCGCCTTGGGAATGGCTATAGCCGATGTTATCAATGGCGACGACGATAACCGTCATGTAGTAGCCGTAATCGGAGATGCCGCTATTTCGGGTGGTCTTGCTTTCGAAGGATTGAACAACGCATCGGCACATAACAATAACCTCCTCATCATCCTAAACGACAACAATATGGCTATCGACCATAATGTTGGAGGATTGAATCAATATTTGGTAAATATTACCACCTCAAAACAATACAACAAAATCCGGTATGATCTTTATCGTACCTTCCGTAAAGCAAATCTGATTACGGAAGATATGAAAGGAGCCATTCTCCGTTTCAATAACAGCCTGAAATCGCTCATTACCCGCCAGCACAATATTTTTGAAGGGCTGGACATCCGTTATTTCGGGCCGGTAGACGGGCATGATGTACAAAGTCTTGTACGTATCCTCAACCAAATCAAGGATATGAAAGGCCCGAAACTACTGCATATCCGTACGGTAAAAGGGAAAGGGTTCGAACCGGCTGAAAAATCGGCTACCGAATGGCATGCGCCCGGCCGTTTCAATAAGCAAACCGGCGAGCGTATCATTGTATCGGCCAATGGCCAGCCACCTCTGTTCCAAGATGTGTTCGGAAAAACGCTGGTAGAATTGGCAGAAAAAAATGAAAAGATCGTAGGTATCACACCCGCTATGCCTACAGGATGCTCGATGACCTATATGATGAAAGAATTTCCGAACCGGTCATTCGACGTAGGTATCGCAGAAGAGCATGCGGTAACATTTTCGGGCGGATTGGCAGCACAGGGCATGTTGCCGTTCTGCAATATCTATTCGTCCTTTATGCAACGGGCTTATGACCAGATTATACATGATGTGGCTATTCAGAATCTAAACGTGGTATTCTGCCTAGACCGTGCCGGTTTGGTCGGCGAAGACGGCCCTACCCATCATGGCGTATTCGATCTTGCCTATTTCCGCTGCATTCCGAATATGACAGTAGCGTCGCCAATCAATGAGCACTGGCTTCGGAAACTAATGTTTACGGCTCAACTGCCCGATAAAGGGCCGTTTATGATCCGTTATCCGCGAGGCCGGGGTATATTGCCCGATTGGCAGTGTGCGCTTGAAGAGGTGGCCGTCGGAAAAGGATATTGCCTGAAAGAGGGTACCGATATCGCCATTCTCAGCCTGGGACCGATCGGAAATGAAGCGGCAAAGGCAATTACAGAAGCTGAAACACAAGGGTTGTCAATAGCCCATTACGACATGGTATTTCTTAAACCATTGGATGAAGAGTTATTACATTCAATATTTAAACGCTTCAATAGAATTCTGACGGTAGAGGACGGATCTTTAAAAGGAGGATTTGGTTCGGCCGTGCTTGAATTTATGGCCGACCATGGATATAATGCCCACATTAAGCGAATCGGTATTCCCGACCGCTTTATTGAGCATGGGCCATTGAAGGATCTGTATGGCGTATGCGCAATGGACGCTGCCCATATCCGGGAAGCACTTTGTTCGGAATGGTAAAATCTGAAAACAGATTTCACCCCGGATTGTTGCTATATTAAGGAAGAATCGTACATAGAAATATAACATCGAATGAGAATCATTATTGCGGGAGCAGGTGCTGTCGGAACACATCTTGCCAAACTCCTTTCTAAAGAGGAACAAGATATTATCCTGATGGATACGGATGAAGAGAAGCTGGAAGAACTGGCTTCCTATAATTTAATGACTATTACAGGATCACCTACTTCTATCAAAGACTTGAAAGAAGCCGGAGTAAAAAACGCCGATTTGTTTATTGCCGTTACTCCTTATGAAAGTCAGAATATCAACGCCTGCATGTTGGCTGCAAATCTGGGAGCTGCAAAAACACTGGCACGTATCGACAATTATGAATACCTGCAAGAAGAGAATAAAGAATTCTTTAAGAAACTGGGTGTCGACGAATTGATTTACCCCGAGATGCTTGCCGCGCAAGAGATTGTGACTGCTCTGAAAAAGACATGGGTACGTCAATGGTTCGAATTATGTGGGGGCGCGCTGATTTTGATTGCTGTCAAAATTCGCGACAATGCACTGATTGTAAATCACCGTCTGAGCGAATTGGCCGGTGGAAATGATTTTTATCATATTGCGGCGATTAAACGCAAGGATAATATTATTATACCAAAAGGAACAGACAAGATTCTTTCGGGCGACCTCGTATATTTTACCACTACGAAAGATCATATTTCGGATATCCGCATTCTTGCAGGAAAAGAAGAGGTGGAGATCCGTAAAATCATGATCATGGGAGGTAGCCGTATTGCCATCCGCACAGCCGACTATGTACCGGACTCAATGCATGTAAAAATCATTGAAACTGATCGTGAAAAAAGCCTCAAATTGGTAGAGCGCATTGAAAACGCGGATATCATTTTGGGAGACGGACGTGACCCTGAATTATTGAAGGAAGAAGGTATTACCGAAGTGGACGCGTTTATCGCTTTGACAGACAGTTCTGAAACCAATATTCTGGCATGTCTGACCGCAAAAGGATTCGGCGTTTCCAAAACAGTGGCTGAAGTAGAGAATCTTTCTTATATATCTATGGCCGAAGGATTAAACATCGGGTCGGTGATCAATAAAAAACTGATTGCGGCAAGTCGCATCTACCAGTTGCTATTGGCAGCCGACGTATCGAATGTTAAATGCCTTACTTTAGCCAATGCTGAAGTAGCCGAACTTATTGCCAAACCGGGATCACGCATTACCCAACTTCCGGTAAAAGAACTATCCCTGCCAAAAGATCTGACGATTGGCGGATTGATCCGTAATGGCGTAGGGCTAATGGTAAACGGAAATACCCAAATCATGCCTTACGATCATGTATTGGTATTCTGCCTGGATACGGCTATCCGAAAAATAGAAAAACTGTTCAATTGATCAAGAGAGATAATGACACAATTCAACTTTCGACTTATAAACCGGATATTCGGTATCCTTTTACTCATTGAATCTTTTTTCATGCTGCTTTCGGGCGGTGTAGCAATTTTATATAACGAGCCCGATCTGAAAGCATTTTTAATATCCACGGTCATTACGGCCGGAGTTGGTGGTTTATTGATTTACAGCGGACGCACTTTCGAAAATCAGATCGGAAAAAGAGAAGGATTCTTCATCGTATCGTTTGCATGGATCCTTTTTTCCCTGTTCGGTATGTTGCCTTTCATATTAAGTGGAAGCATCCCGTCTGTAACCGATAGTTTCTTTGAAACCATGTCGGGGTTTACGACTACCGGAGCCTCTATCCTGAATAATATTGACTCGTTGCCCCATGGCATACTTTTCTGGCGAAGCCTGATTCAGTGGTTAGGCGGTATGGGGATTATCGTATTTACCCTTGCCGTGCTGCCAATGTTCAGCAGTGGCGGATTACAGCTTTTCAATGCCGAGGTTCCCGGACTTACACACGATAAGATACGTCCGCGAATCCAGCATACCGCAAAACGCTTATGGGCGATTTACTTTGTGGTAACGATGATTTGTGCCGGTTTCCTCTGGTTGGGGCCCATGAACTTATTCGACGCTATCTGTCACTCGTTCACTACTTTGGCTACCGGAGGGTATTCTACCCGACAAGCCAGTATCGCCTACTGGGATTCGGGGTACATTGAATATGTATTAATCTTTTTCATGTTTATCGCCGGTACGAACTTTACACTCGTGTATTTTCTACTGACAGGAAAAGGTGATCGTTTTGGTAAAGATGAAGAATTCAGATGGTACCTGAGCATTACCGTTATTTTTACGATATTATTTATGGCGGCTTTCTGGTTCACCGGGCAGGCCATGGATGCTGAGTCGACATTCCGCACGTCGTTGTTTCATGTAATGACCATTTTCACCACTACCGGATTTGCCGGCATAAATGCCAACTACGTAGCTTGGGGCTCTATCTTCTGGGTACTTACCCTGATTATTATGGCTATGGGTGCTTCGGCAGGATCTACCAGTGGGGGTATTAAAGTGATTCGTATCATGGTGCTCCTGAAAAATACCGTTAATGAACTGTATCGACAGATTCACCCCAAAGCGATTGTTCCGGTGCGCATTAACCGCCATGTCATTTCATTTGACCTTGTTAGTAAAGTACTGGCATTTATATTCGTATATATACTATTAACAATTGTAAGTATTTTGTTACTTGTAACACTTGGGTTAGATTTCGATACTGCAATCGGTAGTGCACTTACCTGCATCAGCAACGTAGGTCCCGGTTTGGGATCGACCGGGCCTGCAGGCAATTTCGCCATGGTACCGGATCTGGGTAAATGGTTTCTCTCTTTCCTGATGCTGATAGGACGTCTCGAGCTCTTTACCGTACTGCTTTTATTTACTCCGGGATTTTGGAAAAAATAATCACAACACGTATTTCTTTTACTATTTTTGCATAAATTCAAAGAAGTTAATTCAACTATCAGGCTGTGCCAAAAAAGCTAACGGCACAGCCTCATATTATATGTTACAAGCAAAAAACATTAATCCATATGAATAAAAAGAAACCCGATAACAAAGAGGTAGCGTCAAAGCCGGCTTTTTTTCGGAAAACAAAAAATGTATTGGGTAGTGAGATGACCCATTTCATTACCGGAATGTGCATTCTGATGTTTGCGGCTTTTCTTTTTCTATCTTTCCTGTCATTCTTTTTCACCGGTGATGCCGATCAAAGTAAGCTGGAAAATTTACCCATCTCTCAATTGACGGATGTACGAAATGAACTTCAGAACTGGACGGGCTTTATTGGTGCTTATCTGGCGGAATTATTTATTAACCGCTGGGTAGGGATATCCTCTTTCATGCTTTGTCTTTTCTTCGGCGCCACTGGATTGCATCTGATGAAGATTAAAGAGTATAAACTTCTGCCCATCTTCTTTTATTCAAATGTAATCTTGATTTGGGGATCTCTGTTTTTCGGTTTCTTCTTCATTTCCGGTTATGAAGACAGTTTCATTTATTTGGGAGGAATGCATGGATATTATATGTCTTTGCTCTTACGAGCCAACATCGGATGGTTCGGCACGTTTTTAGTATTGATAGTAAGCTTTCTGATTATAAGCAGCCTGCTTTATCGCCCTACTATGGATTACATCCGTAAAGTACTTCATCTGAATTTACCGGATATCTCTTCATGGGCAAGCTTCCTTCAGAAAAAGCCGAAGGAGCAAACGGTAGCTTGCGAGCCCGAATTTGAAGTAGAGATGGAAGAAGCGCTTACACCCACTCCGGTTACAGTTGCTCCTGCTTCTATAAATAAAGATCCGTACGACTATTTAGCCGAAGAGGAAATCAAACCCGTTTCGGTTACTTCTCCTGCCCAGAAAAAGCAGAAGGAACACGACTATATTCTGGCTGATGCCCACGATGAACCTCACGAAAATCCACATTGGATTCAGAAAAATGCATGTGAGGTAAATAAACCGGCTCCTACTTTTCCGGATCTGGAGTCAAAAGAGTTTATCGCAACCGAAAAGATAACCGAGCCGGACGAAATTGAGGAGGAAGCTGCTTTTATCGTCAATAAAGGACATTCGGAAGAAGAGGAATTGGTGGATCATGTACAATTGGAAGATTATGATCCGACACTCGATCTATCTCGCTATAAGTTTCCGGCATTCGATTTGCTCGATAAACACGAAGGTATTGAGAAAGATGTCGATATGGAGGAACAGAATGCCAATAAAAAGCGTATTGAAGAAACTTTGCGCAATTATGGTATTGAGATTCAGGCAATCACAGCTACGGTCGGCCCAACCATTACTCTTTATGAGATTATACCGAAACAAGGAGTTCGTATCGCTAAGATACGAAGTCTGGAAGATGATATTGCCCTGAGTCTTGCTGCACTTGGCATCCGTATTATAGCCCCGATCCCGGGCAAAGGGACAGTGGGGATTGAAGTACCCAATAAAGACCCTCAAATGGTACCGATGCACTCAATCATTGCATCCCGTAAATTTCAGGAGTGCAAATACGAGTTGCCGGTTGCCTTGGGTAAGACCATTACGAATGAGATTTTCATCATTGACCTGGCCAAAATGCCACATGTGCTGGTAGCGGGAGCTACCGGACAAGGTAAATCGGTGGGATTGAATGCTATCATCACATCCTTACTTTATAAAAAACATCCGTCGCAATTAAAGCTGGTATTGATTGACCCGAAAAAAGTAGAGTTTAATATCTATTCGAAGATTGAACGTCACTTCCTGGCCAAATTGCCCGATGAAGAGGATGCAATCATTACGGATGTTACGAAAGTGGTGGCCACTCTTAATTCGATCTGTAAAGAAATGGATGAGCGTTATGACCTTTTAAAAGCGGCAAGTACCCGTAATATCAAGGAATACAACGCTAAATTCCAGGCACGCGTGCTAAATCCGGAAAAAGGACATCGGTATATGCCTTATATCGTAGTGATCGTAGATGAGTTCGGCGACCTGATTATGACAGCAGGAAAAGAGGTAGAATTGCCGATCGCCCGTATCGCCCAGCTTGCCCGTGCGGTAGGTATTCATATGATTATCGCTACCCAGCGACCATCTACCAATATCATTACCGGTATTATCAAGGCGAACTTCCCGGCCCGTGTAGCTTTCAGAGTTTCATCTATGATTGACTCGCGTACAATTCTCGATACACCGGGAGCGAATCAGCTGATCGGACGCGGAGATATGCTTTTCTCACAGGGAGGAGATCTGGTCCGCGTACAGTGTGCTTTTGTCGATACTCCTGAAGTGGAACATGTAAGCGAATACATCGGTAATCAGCAGGGATACCCGACCGCATTCCTATTGCCGGAATATGTGCCGGAAGGAGGATCTGAACTGGGAGATATCGATTTGAAAGACCGCGATCAGATATTCGAAGAAGCTGCCCGCTTGGTAGTACTTAATCAACAGGGGTCAACCTCTATGATTCAGCGAAAATTCTCAATCGGATATAACCGTGCCGGGCGTATTATGGATCAGCTCGAAGCGGCCGGTATCGTCGGGCCATTTGAAGGAAGTAAAGCGCGTCAGGTATTGGTAATAGATGAAATTCATCTTGAACAAATATTGAGTACTTTACGTTGATGTTTGTACCTAACAAATTCATTATTAACTATGAAATCGCCATCATTTACCCCTGGCGCATTTGTACCTTAATGTAAAAAACAGATTATATACAAATGAAAATTTTCAGTTTAAGCCTATGGCTTTTATTGCTCCCGATCTTCTGTGCGGGAGCTCAGAATAATCAGAAAGCAATCGAATTGCTTGAAAAAAGCGCACAGGTTTTTAAAGCAAATACAGGTATCGAAGCCTCTTTCCTTCTTAAAGACGGTATGACTGATCCTAAAAACCTTCACTCTTTCGAAGGTGTATTAAAGAGTAAACAGAGCCGCTTTATGATAGATCTCCCGGAAATCCGCACTTGGTTCGACGGGAAAACACAATGGTCATATCTGAAGTCCAACCGAGAGGTAAACATCACCTCCCCTACCGAAGAAGAGATTGCCGCAGTAAATCCGGTGGCTCTGCTTCGCCTTTACCAAAACGGATACCGTGCCGTTTATAAAGGCGAACGCACCATTAAAGGTGAAAAGGTTGCTGAAATCGAATTACTTGCCGAACGCAAAGACTCTCCGCTGCGTAAAATATTCGTACGTCTTAACATGGCTAATTATCTACCCGTTTCAGTATTAATCCGGGATAAAAACGGGAATAGCAGCGAAGTTACATTCTTAAAAATCAAACAAAATCTCAACTTACCCGACTCCGACTTTGTTTTCAATAAAAAAGAGTTTCCGGAGGCAGAGGTAATTGATTTACGATAAATAAACCGAATAATAAACTTTAAGAAATAAATTATGGAAGCAGTTGAAAAAGTACGTTGCCTGATCATTGGTTCCGGCCCCGCCGGCTATACAGCCGCTATCTACGCAAGCCGTGCCAACCTAAGTCCGGTATTATATGAAGGAATTCAGCCGGGCGGCCAGTTAACCACCACAACTGAAGTTGAAAACTTTCCGGGATATCCCGAAGGAACTACCGGTGTTGAATTGATGGAAGACCTGAAAAAACAGGCACAACGCTTTGGTGCAGATATCCGTTTCGGTATTGCATCCTCTGTAACCTTCGACAACGGAGGCAAACATCAGGTTATCATCGATGAAACAAAAACCATCGAAGCCGACAGTGTAATTATCGCAACCGGTGCGACAGCCAAATACCTTGGATTACCCGACGAAGTGAAATATGCAGGAATGGGTGTTTCCGCTTGCGCCACATGCGATGGATTCTTTTACCGTAAAAAAACAGTTGCCGTAGTTGGTGGTGGAGATACTGCTTGTGAAGAAGCAATCTACCTCTCTCAGTTGGCAAGCAAAGTTTATATGGTGGTGCGCCGTAATGAATTGCGTGCCTCTAAAATCATGCAGAGCCGTATTCATAAAGAAGCAAACATCGAAGTGCTGTATGAAACCCAGACTGTAGGTCTTTACGGAGAAAATGGGGTTGAAGGAATGACTGTAGTTCATAAAAAAGGTACAGACGAAGAGGAAATTCAATCAATTCCGATTGACGGGTTCTTCCTTGCGATCGGTCATACTCCGAACACCGGTATTTTCGCACCTTATCTTGAATTAGATGATCATGGCTATATTGTAACTCAGTGCAATACGTCGTTGACAAATGTTCCGGGAGTATTCGCAGCGGGAGACGTTTGCGATACCCGTTACCGTCAGGCTATTACCGCTGCCGGATCAGGTTGTAAAGCTGCTATCGACGCAGAACGCTACCTGGTAAGTTGCGGAAAATAAAAAGATATAAAAAAGCGAATGATTATTTACTTTTTGGGAATAGCATTGTCTGCTCCGAAAGTAAATAATCATTCGCTTTTTTATATCAATCCAACGCCTTATAAAAGGCATTGAAAACGTGAATAATAAATATAATAACTTATAAAAATTATTATATTTGTGTTTTAAAACATTTTTATTTCAAACCATGATAGAACCAGAAATAGATAAGGATATGTGCGAGTATATGGAACCGATCTGGTCATTACTTTCGCCCGAAGAGAAGGCTCTTCTCAAATCGCATATATCCACCCGGCATTTTAAAAAGAATGAAATTATTTATCATGAGAATGATGAAGCGGAGTATCTGATGTGTCTGATCTGTGGTAAAGTCAAAATCTATAAAGAAGGGATTGGCGGCCGCAACCAGATCATGCGCCTGGTAAGTCCGATTCAATATTTCGGATATCGCGCTTATTTCGCTAAAGAACCTTATGTTACAGAAGCGGCAGCCTTTGAAAATGCGACGATTCTGTTTGTACCGATGGATGTTATCACCCGATTAATACATCTGAACAGCCAGGTAGCCATGTTTTTTATATCCGAGCTGGCCAGCGATTTAGGTGAATCGGACGAACGTACCGTAAATCTGACTCAAAAGCATATCCGCGGCCGACTTGCCGACTCTTTATTATTTCTGCTCGATAAATACGGTACCGAAGATGACGGTATTACGCTCAATATTTACCTGGCACGCGAAGACTTGGCAAACCTGTCAAATATGACCACATCCAATGCTATCCGCACCCTGTCCGGATTCTGTTCGGAAGGAATTATCATTGCCGATGGCCGTAAAATAAAAATCATGAACGAAGAAAAGCTACGCATGATAAACAAATTCGGATAAGGCTTAAATAATATCGGGCTTTCTACCTATCCTCTAAGAGAATAAGCAGAAAGCCCGATATTTCATACTCCTCAATCGTGAGATCAGTCTTTTAGATATCTTTCGATGCAGTGACCGAAACTTTCAGCACCTCTTCAATAATCTTCTCGATATCCTCTTTAGGCATCAATCCCATCGCCGCCTGTGGCGTCCCGTTCATCGGCACAAAAACCATCGTAGGCAAACTCTGAATACCAAAATAGGTAGCCAATTCGCGTTGCGATTCTGTGTCTACTTTATATACAATCACCTTCCCTTTATATTGTTTGGCAATCTCTTCCAAAATCGGAGCCAACTTGCGACATGGGCCACACCAATCCGCATAGAAATCAATAATGCATGGTACCGATCCCTCATACGTCCATTGTTGGGGATTTTTCTCGTAATTATAAATATACTTCAAAAACTGTGCTTTATCTACCTTTACCGGCTTACCATTTTGCGCCTGTTGCGGAATTGCTTGCTGAGCATTCATTTGCCAAAACAATGAGCAACAAAAGATACAAAGCAGCCATGGAATAAATCTCTTCATATAACTAAATTTTTTAATAGAAAACTGATATTACCTGCAAAGGTAGTCATTTCAATCAGCTCAGGTATTTATCTAGTACCGCTTTTAGCTGGTTCGCCTGAATAACTCCCGGTTGTCTCCACTTCAATTCACCTTTCTGAAAAATCATCAATGTTGGCACCGACTGTACCTGATATTTTTTCGCAAGCGATTGGTTTTTATCGATGTCAATCTTTATAATCGACACGCTCTCACCCATCATTCGTTTCAGATCTTCAAGAATAGGTTTCATCATTTTACAAGGACCACACCATTCGGCAAAGAAATCCACCAACACCGGTTTTTCTGAATTAACAATTTCACTAAAGTTCATATCTCCATTCTTTTAAATATTCAACCAAAAAATACTCTAAAAAGAGAACAGTTCCCAACACATTAAGTTCGATAGTAAAATAGGCTAAAAATAAAAAACTCCTGTAACCACGTTAATTCAGTTACAGGAGTTT
>JAVVPN010000068.1:0-15767 GCA_036655755.1 Bacteroidales bacterium
TATGCTAATAGCCCCCATAAATACACTGTAAAATGAGGCATTTTGTTAATTAATTTAACGCAAAAATCACTCGAATGTGTGGCCCGGTTGTAAAAAACGGCCCGAAAACAGCCCGACTATGGTAACGATAAATCTATATTTACGACAGCATTGCGATTCTGATTCCGGTATTATTTATGTAAAATTTCATGTAAATCGCGAAAAGGTGCATTTTTCCACTGGTGTAAAGTGTATTTTAAAGAACTGGAATCAAAATAAGCAACGAATCGGAACTGGTGATATTAATTCAAAAGATAAAAACCTTATCCTGGATACTATTGCAGCCAGGTGCAATGATGTATTTGTTAAGTTCAGGCTTAGGAATCGCATATTAACGAAAGATGCCTTTCTGCGCGAGTATCATCGTCCCTCCGATTATTCCAACTTCTTTGAGTTTGCGAAAGCCTATCAGAAAAAATATTCGGCCAAAATCGAATTGACTACACTAAATACGCACAATTCGGTATTGAATAAGATGAAGGAATATAATCCGAATCTGCACTTTGACGATATCACTGCCGATTTTCTTGATGAATACCATGCTCATTTGAAGTTTAAATGCGCTAATAACGATAATACCGTGATGAAGAATATGGCTACGATCAAAGTATATGTGCGTGCAGCCATGAAAGCAGGTTATATGGAGATTATCCCTTTGAGAACTGGAAGATCCGAAGAGTGGCCGCCAATTACGCTCCGTTCGTTTGCCGGAATAATATTCACGGTATCGCCTTCCGCATGGAAGCTGCTCAATGTAGCGCCGGTATAGCGCCGCAATTCGCCGTTCTGCTTTACATATGTAAACGAAAACAGCTTCGGGTTACCCTGTGCGTCGGTTCGCTGCATGATATCCAACAGCCGACTGTAATGAATTCGTTTTTCCATAATCAAATATAAATGCTTCACAGCATCCGTATAGGGACAAAAAAAGCGCACAGGCGGGATGCCTATGCGCTATCGCTGATAATAATTTTATTACAAACTAATCGAAACCAATTCCTGACCTAATTTATGGAGAGCGGTTTCAATCTTCAGTACCTGCTCCGGACGTGGGTTTCGATTTCCGGATGCATAATGCCAAAGTTGTTTTTGATTTATTCCGGTAATACGTTCCAATCCTGCTTTAGTGAATATTCCAGAATAAAATTCAAGAACTGAACGTACATCCATTTTAAAAATCAATTCATATTCTCCGGTCAACTCTTCGGGGATCTCACAACCAAATTCTACACATTCTGTTTTCAGAATATCAATTGCTTCAATCATGTTCTGCTTAATCTCATCAACAGAAGCCCCAACAGCAACCACTCCGTCTACATTTTCAAGATATGCAGAGTAATTGTTTTCTGATTTTTCAATAATAGCAATAAGGGTTTTCATACGTAACAGTTTTAGAATATCTTAAGTTCCGAGGATTGAGCAGGACTATTTAAGTCCTGCTTCCCTCAGAATGGATGCTAATGTACCATCCTTCAAATCGTCGCTGTCTTTCCCAGGGATCGGAATTGGCCTTCTGGCCCCCTCTTTCCAATAAATAAAATGGTCACCTCGAGTTCGAACGTGTCTCCATCCATTTTCTTCAAGAAGTTCTTTGACAGCTCGAACTTTCATAGTCGCCATATATCCTCCTTTCCCTTTAGGACACTGTAAAGATAACTATTTTTCTACTACTACCAATATGAATAGTAACTATTTTTCTACTATTTGTCTCGTTTTTATATTGTCTAAGTCTATTCTGGAGCTACAAAACATAACCATCAAACAATCAAAACCTTACCTTCCGGAAAGCGAAAAATCTTCCGACTGTAAGGATGTTGACCACGCTGCGCCCTAAGAATCAGAAGCCGTTGCTTTTCGATTTTTCTCCTTATCTGCTGATCGCAATCATATGAAAAACAAATCAATAAGTAAACGATGCACCTATCGAGCCGCCATCACTAAAGCAGAAGTTCATCCTATATCACAAGGTGTCCCATGCATCGGTCACATGGATCTTCTGTTCATCGGGATTGTCCGGAGAGTCGGCTGTGCTCTCTACCGATTTGTCTTTCTCAAATCCATTGCGCCCCTGCCTTACTCCAGCTTACTCCATCGCTAACTTCAGAAACTCATTGTTAAGTATATTGAACATCGGGAACAGATAGTCGTGATCACCCTTAAGTGATAAATACTATGGGGGGTTGTTGTTTTTTTAGAATTATCAAAATCGATAGCCTGCATAAAAACAGATTGCCATCGTATAACTTTGGCTGTCACTTACGCGCCAAGACGAACGAATGGATGGGATGAAACCGGTTGAAAGCTCCAGTCCGATAGAAAAATCATTAAAGAAAAATTCATTTGCGATTTTAATGCCATAATCATGATCCGATAGGTGTTGCTCATACCGATTATATATATCCGCATTATTATTATCTTTCTCTAATAAGTTACCATCAATGATGAGTCTCGATTTAGTTGCCACTCTGCGGGCATAATACACTCCCAGACGGGTTCTACATATATTATATCCCCACGTATAGCCTATGGTTAAAGGAATTTCAAGATAAGCATTATCAAACCAGCCATATACTTCGATATCATCTTCCCCAGCGTCATAAAAAGAGGTTATTTCCGGATTAAATGCAAGCGGACAATTTATACCCTTACGGATATAATTAAGATCAAGACAAATTTGCCAGTATTGAATAAAAAAAACACTCACTCCTATCCCTCCCGTAACATCCAACATCAGATTAGCCGATTTATCGTCGCGGAAGCGCCCGGGCTGACTTCCCCCAAAAGAGGCGCCTGCTTTCACGGTCAGATTAAAAACATCCGGTTGCTGAGCTCTCAAAACAGCAGGAAAACATAATAATATAATAATAAGAACCCTTTTCATACTTCTCTCCTTTCGGCTATATAACAACCGGTTCTTTCTATTGGTTTGAGAATATTCGGACTAGTATTAATAAAAATGTCCCGGATTATCCGTAAGAGGTAATCCGGGACAGATGATTTGTATATTCTTAAACTGCCACAAAGGCGCTCTATTTAAGATTATAGCATATTTTCTATCAGTTCAAATCAAAGATTTTGCTGCATCTCCGCAGCCTTCTTGAAAAGAATATCATTTTCAAGATGTACATGGCGGAATGTATTGTCACGAAACGCTTTCAACCGAGTATATAATTCAATAATCAATGAACTAGCATCTGTGGGAGCCGTAAAATTATTTGTCAGGGCTTCTAATTGGGCCAATAAGCTATGCACCATCTCATGATCATTTTCCATCGCACGAATTGGATTGCGCACATCTCCAAAACAACTCTGAGGGACAGGCGCCCCTGTTTCTATCGAAACATCCATAGCCTGGATAAAGGGAAACAATATGCGTTCCTCTTTCATCTGATGCATATCCATATCTGCCATGATTGCTTTTACTACCACTGCGATTTCCAATAGTTCCGGATAATGAGTCCCCAGTTCAGAGGCAGCCTCTGAAGAGATTCTGATCAATGCACTGCTCTCTGCACGTACATATGCATGGTGATCCTGCAATATCAACTGAATAAGGTCTGACGCCTTCATCATTTCCGGATCGCTCAAGTAGGTATAAGAATTATTCATCTATTTTGTCATTAGGTTATTTCATAATGCAAAGATAGAGCAAATGCATCGCTTTATATGTAACAAATGTTACACAAGTAAATTCTCAGAGAAATAAATTATCAAAAACCCGTATCTTTATGACCAATAAAAGTAAAATTGATTTCTATGAAACAAATAATTGATATAGACACTTGGGAGCGACGGGATAATTATAACTTCTTCAGCACCTTTCTGAACCCCACCTTTTCTATTACTTCTGAGGTGGAATGCGGAGGTGCCAAGAAACGGGCAAAAGAGCAACAAAAGTCATTTTTCCTCCACTATCTATATGCGGTATTGCGTGCCGCGAACGAAATCAAAGAATTCCGCTACCGAATCGAGAATAATGAAGTGGTATTATATGATAAAGTAGCAATGCTTACCCCTATCAAAATAAATGATGACGGAAAGTTTGTCGAAGTACTCATCCCTTATGTGGAAGACTTTGAGGAATTCCACCAGAAAGCCCGCAGTATTATTAATAATATCCCGAAAGATGCGACGGCTTATGGCATCGTAAATGAAAATCAACAAAAAGAAGAGGTCAATAATGGCTTTATCTTACTAAGCGCTTTGCCCGATCTTTATTTTACCTCTATAACCTCTACTCAACAATTCCGCCATGGAGGAAACTTTCCGCTTATTAATGCAGGCAAGGCCATCATGCGCGACGGACATATGATAATGCCTATCGGAATGACATTGCACCATGGGTTTGTTGATGGATTTCATATTACTCAGTTTTTCAAAAAGGTCGAAAACTTTCTGAAATAAATAACAAGAAGGATGGAAATATACTATAACGATATAGTAATTCCATCCTTCCTATTTTTATTCAAAAATTGAGCGATTATTTACGCTTCCAGTATTGCGACCGGCTAAACGGACCGACGTAACCTTTTACAATCAATGTATTTGCGTCTTTCGGATCCACATAAAAAACACAAGTATATGATTTCCCGTTTTTCGGGTCCGTAATAGTGCCACCTTTATATTCAGAACCGGATTTTTTCATATTCTCAATAATATTCAATCCTACAACCGGTTTGTTTTTCTTTTCTCCGGTACATTTTTCACAAATTACTTCGCCCTCTCCCGCCGGGCGATTCAACAACGATGTTATCTTTCCGAAATAGGCTCCATTCTGCTGAAAAATTTCAACTTCTGATTTCGGCTTCTTTGTTTCATCATCATAAGTCACCCATTTTCCGATTACACCTTGCGCACTTAATAGCTGGCTTCCTAATAAGAATGCCCCCAAAATAATCTGTTTCATTCGTTCTTTTTTACATTAACGCGGCAAAAATAGCACAAAACATCAATAAGTGAGCATAAACAAGCACACTTATTGATGTTTTGTGCTATTTTACATAAGCCCGTACCCAATCAATTGCCATTTCAACAGGCAAATCAGCAGGATCAATCTTTCCAACCCAGTCTCCCCCCAACTGCATATCAAGCAACAAATAATAAGGTGAATTAAATGGATATTGGCCCTCTTGGGTCGTTTCAATCCGTGGATATTCAAATGTTTTGATTCCATTTACAAAAAATACCAATTTATCAGCCTCTTTTTCCAGCCCATAAACATTATATCCGGCTGTATCAATCGGAGCCGTTCCATGAGAAATTGGGTTATCCTGTATTTTTAGGATATATGTATAGTTTGAGTGTACTGTCTGATAAACAAATGGATCATAATTCAAGTGCTCCATGATATCTATTTCCCCACCCATCGGCCATTGACCGTTCTGAGGCAACATCCAGATAGCAGGCCAACACCCCCGAGCATTCGGTAACTTTGCTCGAATCTCAATTTTTCCATATTCAAGTAATCTTTTATCTTTCGAATATACTCCCCCGGTAATATACTGTGCCGTATCTTGAGGACAAAGATTATTCTTTAGTCCCCGCAAATACAAATTGCCATCTTTTACCTCATAAAGTGAATCCTCATCCGACATATATTTGTTCCATGCACTCCCGCCACGTGGTATCTTAGACCAGATAGATGTATCTATTGCTGTCTGATCAAACTCATCATGCCATAAAAGTTTCCATTCATTATCTTGCGCCACACCTGCGACTACGTTACCCAGACTAAATAAAAACGCACAAAGGGGAAATTTAAACTTCATATAAGATGATATTATTAAAGGTTTAGTAATATTTTTTAATTCGGCACTAAAGTAGAAGAAATAGATTATCTTTTCAATCGATTGAGAAAAGATTTTTCTGCTATTACACCTTCGTATAGCCACATTCTACATATAAACGTCTAAATTCGGAAGCTAAAGCAATATCCTTAACACATTAATCTGAATGAATAAGTATCTCTTTAATGTTGCATTTTCCTTTTCTTTATTAACAGCATGCAGCAATTACACCGAACCTCAACCAATTCAAGCACTTAATACGGAAAATATCGGAATTCAGGTTTTGGCTACACAAAACCGTGAATATTCTTATACCGATAAAAAAAGTGCTTATTATTACGGGCGTACTCATCAAAATAATTTTGCCGAATGGTTTGCAGGATGGAATATCGCTAAAAAACGTATTTTTTCTGATTATGACTTATTTGTTGATAATACGTTCTTAGATCGGGAGAACGCATCTGTAACCGTCTATCCCGATAAATTGGTCCGTGTTTTTGATGCGGCACGTGAAGAGTTCCGAATGAATGATCAACGTGAAATATTAGTAATTGATCTTTCTGACATAAAGGGCGACTCTATCGGTATTCAACTGCATACTTCCTCGTTAGGCAATCCGCACTTAGCAAATCAAACAATTGTATTCGACTCGAAAGAAAACCCAAACGAGCAACTGATAATCGCTCCGTTACATCCACAGTCACTTTCTTTCAAAAACGACATATTAAAAACATCGGCTAAAGCAGGTGGATTCCTGATTAGCTTCGGAGCGCCCGATAAATCCAATAATCTGATTTCAGAATTTCGCAAAGAGGGTGGTAAATGGCAATCAGAGCGTCATGAGCGCCTAAATAACCTGATTGTGAAGGCTAATCCCATAAAAAGTAATCTCGATTCGTTAGACCGGGCTTTGAGCTGGCTTCTGATCACAACCGATCAACTGGTTACCAAGCAGCAAGGGAATGGTATTTACGCGGGGTTGCCATGGTTTAACGAATACTGGGGACGTGATATGTTTATCTCTATGCCGGGAGCAACTCTTGTAAGCGGACAGTTTGATGTGACCAAAGAGATTCTTTCGGATTTCTCGAATTTTCAGGATACGATGCAAAACTCTCCCACATTGGGACGCATTCCGAACCGGGCTAATCTTGAAGGAATTCTTTATAACACCACCGATGGTACGCCCCGTTTTGTGATGCAAATACTTGATTATGTAAAATATTCTGGCGATACAGCGTTTATCCGCGAAATTTATCCGGCAGTTACGCTAAGTATTGATGCGGCGATAGCAAACCACACAGATAAAAAAGGATACTTGCTGCATGCCGATGCCGATACATGGATGGATGTAAAACGGAATGGAATACCGGGATCTCCCCGCGGTAATCGGGCAAATGATATCCAGTCACTATGGCTACAGCAGTTAGAAGCGGGAGTATATTTCGCAGAAGTGATGAATGATAAAGCGCATGCCTTAAAATGGGAAGAAGTATCGAACCGCCTAAAGCTAAATTTCGAAAAAGACTTTACCTCAACGCAGCCGGCCTTTATTGCTGATCACCTCAACGCCGATCATTCGCAAGATCTGCAATTTCGCCCCAATCAGCTTTATGCATTTGAGCTGATTAATGATGAAATGCTTAAAATGGAAATTACCCGTAAAGTATGGGAAGAACTTGTTTATCCGTGGGGAGTGGCTTCGTTAAGTCAGACAGACAAGCAGTTTCATCCATTGCATGAAAACTGGCACTATTATCACAAAGACGATGCCTATCACAATGGAACCGTGTGGCTTTGGAACAATGGCCATGCGATGCAACGAATGATTGAGTTTAACCAACAGGAAATTGCATGGAAACTTTTTAAGAATATGAACCGACAAGCGCTACTAGAGGGTGCGGTAGGATCCCTTTCTGAAAATGCAGATGCCCATCCGCGCGAAGGGGCTTCGTGGGCGAAAAGATCCGGCACTTTCTTACAAGCATGGAGCAACGCCGAGCAATTACGGGTATGGTATCAGTACTTTTTGGGCATCCGTCCCGATTTGATTCAGAAAGAGATTGTTGTTGAGCCGAAACTGCCTCAGGAGCTTACTCACTTAAACTGGCAGGAATTGGTAGGTAATGGATCGGTTTCAGGTAGCTTCGAGCGTACCAAAAATGACACACGCTACACATATACCCTTAACGGACTGGATGCTACGATTGATTTCCGCTTGCCATTGTATTCAGATATCCGTATCGAGATGAAGTCGGGCGAACAATTAATGGCAGTTGAGCAGAATCAAGAACTTCAAATTTCAGTTACAGATGTAAACGGGAATAACCGTTATATCCAACAATTCCGGATAGTGCCCGAAAAGAAAGCACTTAAGGAGGAACAAGACCAATTCTTTAAAGGCACTCAATTTTGTAAGCCTGTGCTACAAGAAAATTTACCGGCTACACGCGTGTACCATAAAACACCGCTCACTTATTAATTTAATTATCGGCCGATTATAAAACGAGGTGTTGTAAATTTCCATTTAATTATATATGGAGTTTACAACACCTCGTCTTTTTCAATCAGGCTGCGACTGACGTTATTTCGCACCTTTTCCGTAACCCACACTCTGAGCCAGCGTTATCACCTCATCGGGGCGTAAACCAAGTTCTTTGCTAAGTTTCGACCGATCAATCATAGCCCGTACCACACAATTTAAATCAGCCGACGCACAAAATAAATAAACATTCTGCGCAATGAAGCCCGTATTCGCATTGACTGCAGCGATCATACTTTCACGATCTTTCCCGGTTATCTTCTTCAAATCTGCTACATACACAAGGTTCAATGATGCATTTCCTACGAAATCTTGCTCGCCGGTCATTTTGCGCAGATCTTTTTTATTAACCTCTATCAACTCATTTTTTGCGGCATCATACTTATAAGTACCTGTCGGCAAGAATGCATATACCGTAATCTCCTGTTTATCGCGCGAAGAGGGAGCAGTGCGTTTATTTGTCCGATTAAATCCCCAGGCACTCCATAACAGATTAGAGAGGGTTTGCATCGGAATCTGTTTGCCGGCAACAAAATCACGTGAAGAGTGGCGCTCATTAAGAGCTTCCATCAACGGCTTCCCTCCTGTCTTTTGCGGAGCCGGAAGTTTAATGTTTTGCGTGTAACCCATCGTTGCCATTCCAGCGAATAATAACGTAGTGATAATCGACTTCATCTGCATGATAATTTATAGTTTAAGCACTCTGATATTAGAGTAAAGTATTATTGCGCTAATATAATTATCTTTGAAGAAAGATATCATTCTAATTTAAATACAAATGCAAATATGTCCATGTGGATCGGGCGATCCTTTTGAAAAATGTTGTGAAGCCATTATTAACGGCACGAAAGCAGCTCCTACCGCCAAAGCCCTGATGCAATCGCGCTATACCGCTTTTACGCTGGCCAACGCCGATTATCTGATGAAAAGCTGGGCCATTGAAACGCGTAATATAAATGAAAAAGAAGAAATACGCCAGTGGGCAAAATCAGTACGTTGGGTGAAGCTCAAAATACTCGACACGCATGCCGGACTCGAAAATGATCTGACAGGATATGTTACTTTTCAAGCATTTTTCCGAGACAAAGGAAAACTCAATCAGATTCATGAGAAATCTTATTTTGAGAAAAGAGAGGGTTTGTGGGTATATGTATCCGGAACACATCAATAATTTAATATCTTTACATTCGGATTGAGGTGACATTAAATCCGTGATTAATCTTTTATTTATTATATTTATATGTACACCGTTATCAAGCGAATGGAGATTTCGGCGGCTCACCGACTGTCACTATCCTACCCGAGCAAATGCGAACAACTACATGGCCACAACTGGATTATTACCGTTTATTGCCAGTCTGAAACTCTCAACAACGACGGAATGGTTGTTGACTTCACCCACATTAAACAAGTCGTAAAGGATCAGCTCGATCATAAAAATATCAATGAAGTGCTTTCTGTTAATCCTACAGCAGAAAATATTGCACGCTGGATTTGTGATCAGATACCCTCTTGTGTGAAAGTAGAAGTACAGGAATCAGAAGGAAATACGGCGATATATGAGAAAAATTAATGAAATCTTTTACAGCCTGCAGGGCGAAGGATTCCACACCGGCACCCCTTCTGTGTTTGTTCGTTTTTCGGGATGCAATCTGCACTGCCCTTTTTGCGATACGAAGCATGAATCGGGCAATTTCATGAGTGATGAACAAATACTTGAAGCAATCAATGCATTTCCGGCTAATCACGTAATTCTAACAGGGGGTGAACCCTCGTTGTGGATTGACCAACAACTCATCGATACACTTCACGCCGCCGGTAAATACATTTGTATTGAAACCAACGGTACCCACCCGCTCCCGAATAAAATAGACTGGATCACTTGTTCTCCCAAAGAAGGAGCCCCTGTATGCCTCTCTTCTGCCGATGAAATAAAGGTGGTCTATACAGGTCAAAATCTAGCGGAATATTTGGCGATAAAGGCATCTAATTATTACCTACAACCCTGCTCTTGCCAAAATACGGCAGAAGTTATCAATTACATATTGCAACACCCGCAATGGAGGCTGAGTCTTCAGACTCATAAACTAATCAATATTCCCTAATGGATTAACTCGTCACGGCCATGAATAAATAGTTTCATGGCCGTGACAGTATCTCTTCTCAGCCGTGACGATATCTCTTCCCGCCCGCGAAAAGTTGGAGGAATAGGAAGATATCCTGCAGTAACCTGCAATAAACAGAGCGAAACAACATTAACCTGAGAATAGGCCAAACGTGTCGTGCTACATTTGAATCACATTATAAACATTTAAATATATACAAATGAACAAGAACGTGATTAAATTACCTCACACGGTAGCAGGATTAATGATTCAGGAATCTATGCAAACACAAAAAAATCTGGGAGCTACCGCAACTTCCGAAAAAGTAGAAGAAGCAATCTGGCTAAAATTCAAACAACCACTTACTCCTTTGCATACAGTTGAGCGAACTCAACCATGGATTGCATCACGAAAAGGGATTCCTTATGATTTTGTCAAAATCCCGGGTGGTACGGCAAAAGGGAAATTTTTTCTTAAACCTGAAATGGCGCAGGCTGAACATTTCAGCGATGTTTGTGAGAAGATTTGTGATGCGACAACCGCTACTTCAGGAGATGTGCTTATCGTAACAGATGCGCTTTATCGGCAGGCGCTATTCAGCTTATGTAGTGGCGAACGGTTTTCGCTTCATCCATTTGGAGAACTTACTGTAACATTAAAGGCAGAAAGCATACCTGACGATTATACCGGCCAGGCTAAAGATATCAGTATTAAATCAGTACAACTAATTCCTTCCGCACTATTCTTGGCACAACTAAATGGAAAAGCTAAATTTACCCGGCGCCGTATTTATGCTGATCCGGTCTTACAGCCTGAGCTCAGAAAAGAAAACATCCTGCATGCTCTTTCATTACGACCTTACCTTGTGCTCGGGTCAATAGCTAAACTCAATAATGTTTCCGAATCTACTGCTTTGCGTGATATTAATACACTCATAAGCCAAAAAAAAATATATTCACTCTCCTATGGGCGTAAAAAAGCATATGCACTGTATCCTCAACAATAAATATGATTAAGCCTTAAAGTAATATTTATTGAAAAAATAATTGCTATTTAATCAATTATTGTAAATTTGCCCCTGCTGGAAAAAAGAAAAACACTAGTATTGATAACCTTAAATCACTTCGATCCCGGAAGAATCGGAGGGATATTTTGTATTTCTATTTTCTCCTGCAAAACCTGTTTCCTAATTATTAATTATAAAAAATTATGGCAGAAAGTAAAGAAAAGTTGTTTACTGAGTTTCCACCTATCTCTACGCAAGAGTGGATGGATAAAGTAACAACCGACCTGAAAGGTGCTGACTTTACCAAAAAGTTGGTATGGAGAACGAACGAAGGCTTTAATGTAAAGCCTATGTATCGTGCAGAAGATATCAAAGACCTGAAAACTACAGATTCGCTCCCGGGGGAATTTCCTTATGTGCGTGGCACAAAAGTTCACAACAAATGGCTTGTTCGCCAGAATATTGAAGTAACGGATACCAAATCGGCAAATGCAAAGATGCGCGATTTGCTTACTAAAGGAGTAGATTCTTTCGGTCTGAAGATACAAAAAGACTTAATCACCCCAGAACATATTGCTACTTTGCTCGATGGAATCAATCCTATTGAAACCGAGCTGAATTTTTCTTGTTGCCAACGCAGTGCAGCAGAATTAATCCGGACACTGGCTTCTTATTTTTCTGGAAAAGGAATTGATACAGCAGCAGTGAAAGGGTCTGTCGGATGTGATCCGATTGGCGTTATGATGAAAAAAGGGCATGAAGTACCGGGGTATTTCGATATTATCCGCGAAGTGGTAGAAGCCGGACGAGCTTTGCCCGGATATCAGGTATTAGCGGTAAACTCTATCCTGCTCAATAATGCAGGTGCTTATATTGCTCAGGAATTGGGCTATGCGCTTGCATGGGGTAATGATTTGCTGGCGAAACTGACTGAAGCTGGATTTGCCATCGATGAGGTAGCGAAGGATATCAAATTCAATCTGGGCATCGGCAGCAACTACTTTATGGAGATTGCCAAATTCCGTGCAGGACGTATGTTGTGGGCACAAATCGTTTCGCAATACAATCCGGAATGTGGTTGTTCGGCTAAAATGAACGTAAACGCGGAAACATCGCGCTTCAATATGACGATTTATGACGCCAATGTAAATATGTTGCGTACACAGACCGAAGCGATGTCGGGCGCTTTAGCCGGAGTCGATTCGATTGTAGTGACTCCTTATGACGCACCTTATAAAAATGCCGACGATTTTTCAGAACGCATTGCCCGCAATCAACAATTGTTGCTAAAAGAGGAATCTCATCTTGACAAAATCGTTGATCCGGCGGCAGGTTCATATTATATCGAGAATCTGACAATGGCTATCGCCGAAGAGGCCTGGAAACTATTCCTTGAAGTGGAAGATAACGGAGGTTTCATCGCAAACGTATTGAACGGAAACGTACAAAAAGCGGTAAATGCTTCGGCCGAAAAAAGAATGGCTGCAGCATCTTCACGTCGTGAAATTTTATTGGGTACGAATCAGTATCCTAATTTCAATGAAATGGCCGCCGGAAAAATAGAAACAGAACAGGCTCCGAAATGTGGCTGTAACCACACCCATGAGCAGCAGTTCGAAACGCTTAATACAAACCGTCTTGCCGAAGAATTCGAGACGCTGCGTCTGGCTACTGAAAAATCGGCTAAACGCCCGAAAGCATTCATGCTTACTATCGGTAATCTGGCCATGCGTCTTGCTCGCGCTCAGTTCTCTTGTAACTTCTTTGGTTGTGCAGGATACGAAAATATCGACAACCTCGGATTCGACACGATTGAAGCTGGTGTTGAGGCTGCCATGAAGGCGGATGCTGATATTATTGTGCTTTGCTCTAGCGACGACGAATATGCCGAACTGGCACCGAAAGCGCTAGAATTAATTGGCGACAAGGCGATACTGGTAGTGGCAGGGGCTCCTGCTTGCATGGATGAGCTGAAAGCCGCAGGCATTACCAATTATATTAACGTTAAATCAAACGTACTTGAAACTTTGAAGGCGTTTAATGAAAAACTGCTGAAATAATCATGAGACCGAATTTTAAAAACATCGACATAAAAACAGCCGGCTTCGCTTCAGAAAATGTTGCCGACTGGGCCAAAGAGAATGGAATTGCGGCAGACTGGATCACTCCGGAACAGATTCCGGTAAAACCGGTTTATACCAAAGAAGATATTGAGGGGATGGAACACCTGGAATATGTAGCGGGTATACCTCCTTACCTACGTGGGCCATATTCTGGTATGTATCCAATGCGCCCATGGACAATCCGTCAGTATGCCGGATTCTCTACTGCTGAAGAATCGAACGCATTTTATCGCCGTAATCTGGCATCCGGACAGAAAGGATTGTCGGTAGCATTCGACCTTGCTACACACCGTGGATATGACGCCGATCACGAACGTGTGGTTGGTGATGTCGGAAAAGCGGGCGTATCGATCTGTTCGCTAGAAGACATGAAAGTATTGTTCGACGGTATTCCGTTGAATAAAATGTCCGTGTCAATGACTATGAATGGTGGCGTACTGCCAGTGCTTGCCTTCTACATCAATGCGGGATTAGAACAAGGGGCTAAACTTGAAGAGATGCAGGGTACCATTCAGAACGATATCTTAAAAGAATTCATGGTGCGTAACACATATATCTATCCACCTGAATTTTCAATGCGGATCATTGCGGATATCTTCGAATATACATCGCAGAATATGCCGAAATTCAATTCAATTTCGATTTCGGGTTACCACATGCAGGAAGCCGGTGCAACGGCGGATATTGAGATGGCATACACATTGGCCGACGGATTGGAATATTTGCGTGCCGGTGTAAATGCCGGAATGGATATCGATGCCTTCGCTCCTCGCCTTTCATTCTTCTGGGGTATCTCAATGAATTATTTCATGGAGATTGCCAAGATGCGTGCGGCTCGTATGCTTTGGGCTAAAATCGTAAAACAGTTTAACCCGAAAAATCCGAAATCACTGGCATTGCGTACTCACTCTCAAACATCCGGTTGGTCTTTGACTGAACAAGATCCGTTTAACAATGTTGGCCGTACTTGTATTGAAGCGATGGCTGCTACGTTGGGACACACGCAATCATTACATACCAATGCTTTGGATGAGGCGATTGCTCTGCCAACCGATTTCTCGGCTCGTATTGCCCGAAACACACAGATCTATATTCAGGAAGAAACCTATATTACGAAAGAGGTTGACCCATGGGGCGGTTCTTATTATGTAGAGGCGCTTACAAATGAATTGGTTCATAAAGCATGGGCGCATATTCAAGAGATTGAATCGTTGGGTGGTATGGCGAAAGCGATTGAAACAGGTATTCCGAAACTACGTATTGAGGAAGCTGCGGCTCGTACGCAGGCTCGTATTGACTCGGGCAAACAAACTATCGTAGGTATCAACAAGTATCGTCTGGAGAAAGAGGATCCGATTGATATTCTTGAAATCGATAATACTGCGGTGCGTCAGCAACAGGTAGCCCGATTAAACGAGCTGAAAACAAAACGTGACGAGAAAGCAGTAAAAGCGGCTCTCGAAGCAATTACAGAGTGTGTTAAAACCAAACAAGGCAATTTGCTCGACCTGGCTGTGAAAGCGGCGGCATTGCGTGCTACTCTGGGAGAAATCTCGGATGCATGCGAGGATGTGGTAGGTCGTTACAAAGCTGTCATCAGAACTATATCAGGCGTGTATTCATCCGAAACAAAACAGAATCCGGACTATCAGCGAGCATGTGAGCTTACTGCCGAATTTGCGAAAAAGAATGGCCGTCAGCCACGTATTATGATTGCTAAAATGGGTCAGGATGGTCATGACCGCGGAGCAAAAGTTGTTGCGACAGGTTATGCCGATTGTGGCTTTGATGTAGACATGGGGCCATTATTCCAAACTCCGGCTGAAGCTGCCCGCCAGGCAGTAGAAAACGATGTGAATGTAATGGGTGTATCTTCATTGGCTGCGGGTCATAAAACGCTGATTCCGCAAGTAATGGAAGAGTTGAAAAAACTTGGTCGCGAAGACATTCTTGTTATCGCAGGAGGGGTTATCCCGGCACAGGATTATGATTTCCTTTACAAAGCAGGTGTTGCGGGTATCTTCGGTCCGGGAACTTCAGTTGCTAAATGTGCATCTCAAATCATGGAAATCTTACTTGACGAAGCATAATTCGAACAGAGTAAATATATAATAAGAGAGCCCTCCCTCATTTTTTGGGGAGGGCTCTCTTAATATAAAACAATCA
>JAVVPN010000069.1:0-14981 GCA_036655755.1 Bacteroidales bacterium
CCAATGAAGAACAAGGCTCATTGAACGCAATGTGTCCGTCCGGTCCGATACCACCTAGAAACAGGTCGATACCACCTACCGCTTTGATTTTATCTTCGTAACGCTCACATTCTGCTTCCGGATTCTCTGCATTCCCATTCAGGATGTTTACATTCTCTGCATTGATGTCAATGTGCGAGAAGAAATTGTTCCACATAAACGAATGGTAGCTTTCAGGATGCTCTTTCGGCAAACCTACATATTCATCCATATTAAATGTGATGACATTTTTGAAAGACACTTTACCAGCCTGATAAAGTTTGATCAACTCTTTATACATTCCTAGTGGAGATGACCCTGTTGGCAACCCTAATACGAAAGGACGCTCTGCCGTAGGTGCGAACTGATTGATTTTCGAAGCCACATAATTGGCACTCCAACGCGAAATGTTCTGATAGTCAGGTTGAATGATTAATCTCATGATAAATTCAGCTATGTTTGATTGTTAGATTCCTTGAGTTAAGCGAAGCAAAGTTACACTATTCACAGCGATTTTACTTCAAATCAGCCCATTGATTTACGGTGCCGAAGATAGATAATTTATAATATATTTAAAAAATCAGAGAAAGGTTTATCATTTATTTATTGTAGAGCATGATTAATTAAATATCTTTGCTATTTCAAATCTGAAATTTAAAACGCTTAAAATCTATAGTTAATTTTAACATAGAAGAGCTAGATAACCTTCGCAAACTATTAATATTTATATTCAGATGAAAACGAACCTTAGTTCTCAGATCAAGCTGGACCGTATTCCTAAGCAGTATTACCGTCCATCGACTGCATTTGAACACACAGCACTCACTCGCTTTGAGAAAATCTTTACTGACATTTTTGAAAGCTCACAAGAGGCTTCGCTTGAAGTTGCCCTCGAGATCGCTCAACTTATCCGTCAGCGCCAGAAAGAATTCCGTACTTGTGTTTTAGCCCTGACAGCAGGCAACCAGGCACAAGGTGTATACGAAGAGCTTATTCGCATGCACAAGGAGCAAAATCTGAGCTTCTCTAACGTTATCGTATTTAATGTTTGTGAGTTCTATCCGGCACCGGATGACTCTAAAACAATCCACAAAACGCTACAAGAGCAATTCCTTGGCCACGTGGACATCAATCCGGAAAACATCTATACTCCGGAAAATACGGATGAGAAAGAGTCGGCTTACGATTTCTGCATGAAATACGAACACCTGATTGAAAAAATGGGTGGAATCGATTTAGCTCTTCTGTCATTGGGTCAGACCGGATCGATCGCTTATAATGAAGCGGGATCTCAAATCAACTCACTCACAAGACTGATTTTGCTCGACAGCGAAACTCGTAAAAATGTATCGAAACAATATAACTCAAGTGAAAGCGCTCCTTCTTGCGCCATCACAATGGGTATTGCCACGCTGCTTAAGTCTCGTCGCATTATTCTATTGGCATGGGGTGAAAACCGCTCGGAACTTGTGCGTCTTCTGGTAGAGGGAAATGTTTCTGACACACTTCCTGCAAGCTACCTTCAGAATCATCCGAATACGAAAGTTGTGGTTGATCTATCGGCTTCCGAACAGCTTACTCGTGTCAGCCACCCTTGGTTGGTTACTTCTTGCGTTTGGAATGATAAACTGATTCGCCGCGCTATCGTTTGGCTATGTGAAATCACAAATAAACCGATTCTGAAACTGACAGATAAGGATTATACAGAAAACGGATTGAGCGAACTGGTTGCGCTTTACGGTTCTGCATACAATGTAAACATCAAGGTGTTTAACGAATTGCAGCACACGATTACGGGATGGCCGGGTGGAAAACCTGACGCCGACGATACGCATCGCCCGGAAAGAGCAAATCCTTATCCGAAACGTGTAATCGTATTCAGCCCGCATCCGGATGATGACGTAATTTCGATGGGAGGAACATTGAAACGCCTGGTTGATCAGAATCATGACGTTCATGTTGCTTATGAAACTTCAGGTAATATTGCCGTAGGGGACGAAGAAGTGAAACGCTTCTCTATGTTTATGGACGGCATCGCCGAGATGTATGACATCAAAGACGAAGCCTTACTAAACAAACTTACAGAGATTCGCGAAGCTTTGGCTAATCCGAAACAGGAAGGCGAAATCGATACACCGGATGTTCGCTCTATCAAAGGTTTGATTCGCCGTGGGGAAGCTCGCACTGCTTGTAACTACATGGGTGTAAAACCGGAAAACGTAAACTTCCTGAACCTGCCATTCTACGAAACAGGTACAATCAAGAAAGGTGATCTGAGCCAAGCAGACGTAGATATCGCAAAAGAACTGATTCGCCGTATCCAGCCACATCAGATTTTCGTAGCCGGTGACCTTGCCGATCCACACGGAACTCACAAAGTATGTTTGGATGCTGTATTGGCTGCAATCGACGATATGAAAGAAGACCAGTGGCTGAAAGATTGCCGTATCTGGATGTATCGTGGCGCATGGGCAGAATGGGAAGTTGACCACATCGAAATGGCTGTTCCGTTGAGTCCGGAAGAACTTCGTTCGAAACGTAATTCTATCCTTAAACATCAGTCTCAGATGGAAAGCGCTCCGTTCCTGGGTAACGACGAACGCCTGTTCTGGCAACGTTCGGAAGATCGCAATCGCGCGACAGCCGAATTATACCATAAACTTGGGCTTGCCTCTTACGAAGCGATTGAAGCTTTCGTAGAGTACCATCCACTATAAAAAACTCCTTCCGCAGGATATATTCAGGCGGTAATCGGTTCAAAACCGGTTACCGCCTTTTTATGTTTTTAACCCATCACCAACAGGATACTTAAAATAACAAATTATCCTCGCATAACACCAAACTTATAGGAATATCCTCATGTTATATAAACGAAAAGAAACGCTCTTTTAGAATTACCGGGAGCCAATAAGTAAAACAGCTTCAGTTATCTAAAAAACGGTTAACAGCTTTTGTATGAAGTATAGACGATCTGCCAGATAAGGAGGTAATGTGATATTGATAAGATTAAAATACAATACGACCAAAACAGCTATCGGGCTGGATTTGAAAAAAGAGCTGTTTAGCACCTTTTGGCTGCTTCTATTTTTCATATTACCAGCCATACCGGCAAAGGCCCAGTTTACCTGCGGTATGTCGGGATCCCTTAACTCTCCTTCGGCCACCCTGCCCCCGGATGGCACCTTCTCTTTCGGAGGTAATTATCTGCCCTCCGCACTGATGCCTGCCGATCTGAAATACAACAGTGGCAACTATTACCTGAATGTAACTTTCTTTTCTTTTATGGAACTCTCTTACCGGAGTACATTTCTTCGGTGTGAATCACTTCACCCGCTTAAACATAAATATACATGGAATAAAGACCGTTCGGTAGGCCTTAAACTCCGAATCTTTCCACAAGGCAGAAAATGGCGTCCCGCTCTTGCTATTGGATCAAACGATGTGGTAACCACGAAGAATGTCATAAACCTGACCAACGATCCCAAAGGAAATAAGTACTTCGCCTCTGTTTACGGTGTGATTTCGCGCAGTTTCCCCCTGCGGGAACAAACGTTACTATTATCCGCAGGATATTACGTTCCGTTTTACAAAAACAGCGACAAAAAAGGAATTTTCGGCTCTGTTCAATGGACACCTCCTAAAGGTTGGGATTGGTTTTCTTTATGGGGCGAATATGATTGCGACGCCGTTAATCTGGGTATCCGTACCTGCTTCTTCAGACATTTAGAACTTCAGGTATTTTGCTACGATTTCAAAGCGGTATCCTGTGGAATCCGTTATTCTGTCAATTTATTGGGAAGGAGGGCAAAATGTGGTCAATAAGAATCTCTTTGATTTGCACAGTACTGTTCTGGGTAACCTTTTCATTAAAAAGTCAGCCGGAAAAACAGCTGAGCGACCAACTTCGGCAAGCCGGATTTGAGAATATACGCTGTGTTCAGAATAATAATACAATTTATGTAGCCTTTGAAGACCGGGTAGATCAACAACCCTGGAGAGGGCTGAGCCGCTTAATCGAAATTTGCAGGAATGAAGGAATAGAGCAACCGGTAAGTGTGAATCTTGAAACCGATGGAATAGCTCGCGTCAATATGTTATATGAGGGAGGCAAAATACTGGATGTTACAGCAAATACCCACCCATGCGAGAAAGCCCTCGGAAAAATATCTGCGACAAGCCGATCTTATGGAAAACTATTGATTACCGCATTACCCGTATTGAGTTTGCGCAATTCTCGTACAGATGTATTGTTTACCGTCAATGCCGGAGTAGCCCCCACCCTTCAGATGGAACTTTGGAAAGGCGCGCAAGTAACCGCTCAGATTATTTTTCCGATTTATAATTCCATGGAAGAACAATTTGACCATATCCGACCCGGCATCATCTCTTTTACTCAACGCATTAAGATAGTGGGTAATTGGCAGATGATCGGTTCGGTCGGCAATTTTACCGATCAACGAGCGGGAGCCCATTTGCAACTTCGCTATGACCAGCCCACCGGTTGGTGGGGAATTGCGGGAGATGGTGGCATAACCGGATCTTCCACCACCTGGAATGGTGAATGGTCGTTTTCAAAATGGAAACGAATTGATTTTCAGATGTCAGCATATTTTTATTTACCCGTATGGAATACCAAATTTGAAGTAGCAGGGGGACGGTTTGTAGGAGGCGACTACGGAATACGGGGAAATCTTTCACGGAGATTCCGTAATGTTACCATTAATCTTTACGGTATGCTTACAGACGGAGAAATAAATGGCGGATTCAGTTTTATCGTACCCCTCGCCTTTACCCGACTAAAAAAAATCCATCCCGTATCGGTAGTATGGCCTCAATGGTATGATTGGGAATATTCCGCCCAAAGCGGACCGGAATATGTTGACCGTGGATTAGGTATCACCTATCTTACCCGCCTTTATGAGCGGGCTGATGAATCGTATTGGAATCCGAACTATATTAAATCGCAAATTATTTATTATTTTAATACGCAGAAATAATGAGAACAAGTCGATTATTTTACACAATGCTACTGAGTGGATGCATGGGGTTTATACTGAACGCATGTACAAATGATGAGCCTTCGTATGAAGAGGTAGCAACTGTAGACGAAGCTCAATATTACATTACCGGACGTGTCGAAACAAATGGCATTCCCGCTCCGGGTATCACCGTTTCGGCTCACGGATTAACATCCGCAATGACAGATGCAACCGGAATGTATCTGCTCCAAAGCAAAGAGAAAGGGCAAGACTTCGTATTGTCTTTTTCAGCTCCCGGATACGTAACAATACAAGGAGTAGTTTCTTTACCGAACAATATGCCCGAAAACTCTTCTCGCGTACTGAATGCCACCCTTGCAAAACAGGGCGCTCAGGTATGGATAGACCATGATCAAGAAAAAAACATTACTCCTACAGAAGGTATCACTTTTGTGATTCCGGCAAATGCGATAAAAACAGACCAGAATATTCGGATAAGCGCAGCCCCAACTACTACAGGTGAAAAAAGCATTGCCTTGAGCGAAATAGTATGTGCTCCCGAGGGATTAGCGCTTCAGAAACCGGCTACCTTGATTATTGACAACCTTACTTCAGGGGAAATTGCATTTGAGAATCCGGAAGTGTACATAAAAAATCCAATCACTCTTGAATGGGAAAAGAATGCAATAGCAACATTCAATCCTCAACAAAACACATATACGGCACCCCTCAGCCAGTTAGGTTGTTATATGTTACGCCCCAAATACAATATTAATAAAGGAGCCGTTACAACTCCTGATGAGATAAATGGGCAAATAGAGGTAAATAATTATGGAAACCTGTATGCCAAACGAAATGTTACTTTCGAAATTAAACAAAAAACCGGATGGCTATACATCGTTCGCCCCGAAGAAGCAATAGAAAGTATACTTCCTGCTATTTCATCTGATGATAAAAACGGATTGAAAACTCAGATTGAAACGATGGTATGCCGTTATACAGGTTGCAGTGAAGGTATCTTCACTCTACCTCGCCAAGAATCTGTCAATGTTAGCGGCAACGCGCATCTTATCTATACGAATGTCCCCAAACAACGGGAAGACGTACTTACCATACCGATTACTTTTAAAGATCAGAAAATGAACCTCGCCGTAAAAATCAAACAATATGTAGGTGAGTCTGTTAAATATGAGCTGATACCGGATGACATCCACTCCGGAGGAGGTGGGCATTAAAACGGATATGGCCCGAAAAATCTCAATTCTGAAGCATCTTCTCTAATGAACTCGGCGAAAGATTCCGATATAATTTGCCATTATGTGCCAAGGTAATGTAACCGGTTTCTTCAGAAACCACAATTACCTTGGCATCTGTTTCCTGCGACAAGCCTAGAGCAGCACGATGACGCAAACCATAATGCTTAGGAATATCCTGATTGTGAGATACAGGCAGAATACATGCCGCTGCCGCAATACGATTATTGGCTATAACCATCGCACCGTCATGCAACGGACTGTTTTTAAAGAAAATATTTTCTATCAACCGTGTTGAGATTTCCGCATCGATAATATCACCTGTTAGTTCAAACATTTTGAGGTCGCTGGCTTGTTGCAATGCAATAAGAGCGCCTGTTTTTGTCTGCGCCATATTTTGGCAAGAGCGGACAATAGCCGAGATGGCTGTTTGCGAATCATCCTCGTCGGTTCGTTTTAGGAAGAAGTTCAACAAAAAACGCCAACGTTTCTTCGAACCCACTTCCAGCAACATCCGTCGGATCTCATCCTGAAAAATTACCACCAAAGCAATCAATCCCACACTGATAACTTTATCCATGATTGCTCCCATCAGGCGCATATCAAGAATCTGGGTAACCAAAATCCAAATCGCGATAAAAGCAAGCACACCAACAAATATATTGATCGTACCCGATTCCTTCATCATCTTGTACACATTGTACAATAGGATTGCTACCAGTAGAACGTCTATCGCATCTTTAATTCCGAATTGCCACATAATTATTGCTGACTTTGGGTCATTTTGAAAATTGTTACCGCTTCTGTCGCCTCTTTCACATCATGAACACGCAAAATGTTCGCACCACCTATTAACGACAACGTATTAAGCACCGTAGTTCCGTTCAGACTTTCGGCTGGGGTAGTGCCCAGTAACTTATAAATCATCGATTTTCTTGAAATCCCCGATAGTAACGGAAGTTCGAAAATACGAAAATCAGCCAGATGGCTCATTAGCCGGTAATTATCTTCCAATGTTTTACTAAATCCGAATCCCGGATCCAGGATAATATCATTCACACCAAGTAAACGCAGTTCATTTACCCGTTTCGCAAAATACAAGAAGATATCCTGTAAAAAATTATCATACCGGGTGTGTTGCATCATGGTTTGCGGCGTACCCACCATGTGCATTAAAATATAGGGAACCTGCAGGGAGGCTACAGTAGTAAACATCTCCGGATCAATCTGACCACCCGAAATATCATTAATGATTGCTACTCCAAACTCTTCAACACATCGCCGGGCTATCCCCGAACGAAACGTATCTACCGAAAGAATCGCATCCGGAAACTCCCGGTTAAGAATGCGCAACGCAAATTCGAGGCGTTCCATCTCTTCCGCTTCCGTAATATCCACTGCATCCGGACGCGATGAGTAAGCGCCCAAATCAATAATCCGCCCCCCCTCTTCAATAATTTTCCGAGCACGTGCTACGATTTCTTGCTCAGTCTGATAACGGCTTCCGGCAAAAAAGGAATCGGGAGTTACATTGAGAATTCCCATCACAAGCGGCTCCGACACATCAGTCAGCGTACCTTTCAGATTTATATATAACGGTTTCTTTGCAGTGAAGCTATCCATTGTCTTTGTATTATGGTGCAAAATAAAGAAATTCATCTTCAATTCCTTTGTTTTTAAAGCGGTTTTTATTGGTTGCCGAAATGAAGATACGGTTTAAGCCGTTCAATATCCTCGCTGCTAAACTCCTCGAGCAACGAAAGATCGCGCCAGCCATTTAGCCGACCATATTGCTTGCGCAACTCCACGATTGCCTTTGCCTGATAAAAATCAAGATAAGGATGATTCCGCAGACGCGTAATTCCCACCTCATTGACAGGCAATGGCCGAATCAACGAAACATCCACATAAAACCATGGTTCCCATTGGGCATACAATGAATCAGATACTCCGCGCAACTCTTTCAATTGACCCACCGAATAAAAGCCACCCAACTGTTTGCGTAAATTGACCACCATTGCAGCAAAACCACTCCCGATACCGGGTATTTTCTGAAGCAACGAAGTATCCGCACTATTTAGTTCAACCATGGTTAGCTCCGTGAATTTTTCCGGAAATCGCTTTGCTGCCGAATCGCGTTGATACGACAATACCGGTTTTTTCAACCGAGCGGTATCAATACGGATATAGTCGGCTAACTGACGGAACTGAAGCGAATCGATGCCATAAATCCGGGCGAACTGTTCCGGCTTATAAAAGACACCACCTTTTGCACGGTAACGGATAATATTACGGGCTACCCATCCCGACAAACCCAATTTTACGAAGCCGGAAGAATCAGTGGTATTCGGATCAAAATAAGCCAAAACAGGAGGTTGGCGCGAGGTTAATGGATAATTACGCCGAAAAGCAGAATCGACCGATAGTGTTTGGAAAAAGGAATCGCAAGATTGCAAAAAGCTGCTATCTGCCCGGAGTTCGCTCCATAGCGCGACATCCCGATCCGGAAGAAAGCGTACCCCCACAAATAGAGTAACGAGTAAAACCAACAATATTACCAAGGCTATTCGTTCACCCCGGCGGTAATAAAAAAAGTCGTTCCACATGGCATCGTATCGAATTAAAAAAGAGGCAGTTCCTTCTCAAATATACAAAATACCTCACAAAAAAACCCGGACTGTTTCCAAAAAGAAACAATCCGGGTCGATATCGATTTTATCTATACTTATTTTCCGAAAATACCCAATCCCGAAAGGAAGATCAGAATAATAGCGACAGGCGCTAAATAACGCAAAATGAACATAAGCGGTTTAAAATACCATACTTTCAATGTATCGTCATTGGTAACTTCCATGTAAGTAATCTGTTTGTTTAAGCGATATCCCACAAACAGCGAAACCAGCAATCCGCCCAACGGCAACAAGATATTGGCCGAAACATAGTCGAACAAGTCGAATACCGTTTTCCCGAATATGGTATATTCTTTCCATGGGCCGATTGAAAGCGAACAAATCACCGCGAAGATGAAACATACGCCGATTACCCAACCTGTAGCTTTCTTGCGGCTCATATTATACTCTTCGTGAATAAAAGCCGTTACCACCTCAAACATCGATACCGTCGATGTAAGCGCCGCTACCGCAAGCAATACGAAAAACAGGATTGACCAGATATAACCACCCGGCATCTGCATAAACACATTTGGAACGGTGATGAATACAAGATCAGGACCCGCAGTCGGGCTGATACCAAACGAAAATACAGCCGGAAATATCATCACACCTGCAAGGATGGCTACCAAGGTATCCAATATCGCTACCGTAGCCGCCGTTTTGCCCAAGCGTGTTTCTTTATTGAAATATGATCCGTAGGTAATCAGACATCCCATACCTAAACTCAGAGAGAAGAACGCCTGTCCCATTGCCCGTAAAACCACATTCGAATTCAATTTTGTAAAATCAGGCTTAAACAAGAAACTCAAACCTTCACCCGCTCCAGGTAACAACAAACTGTTGATACAGAAAACCAGCAACAATACAAACAAAAGCGGCATCATGATATTCGAGGCTTTCTCAATACCATTTTTCACACCTCCCACAATGATAAAGTAATTTGCCACCAAGAAAAGCGCCAACCACAATATCGGTGAATAGGTATCTGTACTAAATGCCGTGAATGATTCTTTCAGCTGAGCCGCCGTTTGTCCGGCAAACCCGTTTGTCACTGCCTGATAAATATATTCAACAGTCCATCCGGCAATTACCGTATAAAAACCAAGAATCAAAAAAGAGGCCAATACACTTAAATACCCAATAATACTCCAATGTGTACCGGGTGCCAGCTTTTTAAAAGTACCCCCAACATTCATCTTTGAGGTACGTCCTAACAAAAACTCCGAAATAATCAGCGGAATACCCAATACAGCCACACAAATCAGATAAATGATCAAAAATGCACCACCTCCGTTTTGTCCGGCCTCATATGGAAAACGCCATATATTCCCAAGTCCTACCGCCGATCCTACGGCAGCTGCAATCACGCCCAATTTCGTAGCGAATGTTGTTCTGTTACTCATTTAAAATCTATACTTTAGGTTTACTTCTATGTTTTATTTTGTCACAAAGTTACTCGGAAATACTACATTACATAACCCTGTAACATTAAATTATAACAATTTGAAACTTAATGAGAATATACAACGCTATTTAACAGAATCAACCCGAAAACCCCTATCTTCGCGTTAAAGAACCAAACAATATGATTCATTTTTTAAAAAAATTTTACCCTACCATGCTTTTGATAGGAGTAATCTCTTTTCTTTCGCTGGCCACTTTCAATTCACTGCCATCTACGCCTGCCATTCCACACATGGATAAAATTGTACATTTCTGTATGTATATGGCATTAAGTTATATTCTATTGTTCGATATGAGCCGTACCCATCCCAAACGGCATCCGGGTAAAAATGAAATAATCATGGCCTTTATTGTGGCCGTATGCATGGGAGGAACAATGGAGCTTTTACAAGGATACCTCACCGAATCACGTAGCGCCGACTGGTGGGATATGCTGGCAAACACCTGCGGGGCGGCAACAGGCGTACTGATCGGAACAATTACATTACCCAGGATTCTGACTCTTTTAAGATTCCGTAGAAATCACTCACGATAAAACAAAAAAAGGGCGGATAATCATCCGCCCCAACAGGAAATACACCTATTATCTTTAATATTAAAAATCAGATCAGGAATTCGCCTTTTCAAAATTAATCAGCGGATTCGAATACATTTCGAGCATTTTCTTCAACAAGAATTCCTCATCCTTGTTTTCAAGATTAATTTTTGCCAACTGTCCGTAGATATACTCTTTAAATACCTGCTCTTGTTCGGCAGTATAATGAGAACGGTACTTATCCGTCGCATACAACATATCGTATGCCACATAATTACCCGGATACATCCGCATATTACGGTGAATCTGTTTATCGACAACAGCCGTAATCGCCGCAACAGTAGAGCTTTTATCCAGATCGGTCGGAATCTCATCAAGCAGCGCGTTGATCGGCTCTGCGATCTGGAAATGCACCTGCCCTTTAAAACCGGTCATACCGGTTTCCATATTGATCAGGTCATCTTTCTTCTGCTTCTTATGCTCAGCGTTATCCCGCTTCTGCTGAAACTCTTTTGCTTTCAGATAGTCACATGGATCATACTCATACGAAATAGCTACCGGAGCCACATTCAGCGAACGGATGCTACGCAGAATATCTTTTCCACCACCCAACGCAAGCATCTTGATCAATCCCTCCTGCGTACGATCGGTCGAATCTTTTGAGCGGCCTTCGCGCTGGGAAATCCATACCGACTGACCTTTTATCTTTTCAGCGAAATGGATATAAGTCGATAAACGGCGGGAAATTTCTAGCATCTGACGCACGGGTACATCCCGTTTTACAATGAAACTCTTATTCATGCGCACCAGGTTACGAATCCAGGGGTATACCAACAGATTGTCACCGATGGCCACCTCTGCCGTATCGAATCCATGTTTAAATAACAGGATATTCAAAAAAGCGGCATCCAGGATAATATCCCGGTGGTTCGAAATAAAAGTATAGCTATGCTGATGGGATAACTGATCCGCACCCTCCATATCAAGCGAAGTAGTAGTTTTATCCGCCAGCTTCCACAAAAACGGAGCTACGACCTTCGACTGGAAATCATATTTGTTGGTCAAGCCTGACAATTGTTGTTTGAAGCTATCTAACGGAACTTCCGGAGCCAGATAATGGATGAAGTGTTCAACAGCAGGCTCCTCCAACAGGGCAGCCATCATCTCCGGCACCTCTTCATCATAAAGCGGACGGATATCTTCAAAATCAAATCGTTGTTTCATCTGAATATGTATCGCAAATTAACTTGTTTACTTTTCTGCAGAGCGGTTAAACTCATTCTCGATAATCTCGGTCAATACCTCGCGTATCTCCAACCCGGCAGCCCTTACCTGCTGCGGAATAAAGCTCGTAGGAGTCATACCCGGAGTAGTATTGACCTCCAGCAAATAGGGTTCATTACCAATGATAATATAATCTACGCGGATTATACCCTTACATCCAATCAAATCATAGATTCGGGAAGTAAGTAACTGTATACGCGCAGTCATCTCATCCGCAATACGCGCTGGTGTAATTTCATCTACCTGATCGGCATTATATTTGGCATCGTAGTCGAAAAACTCGTTTTTACTCACTACTTCTGTAATTGGAAAAACGACCTCCTTTCCTGCCACTTTATAACAACCACAGGTAACTTCTGTTCCCGCCATAAATGCTTCAATAATCACTTCTTCACCCTCGGCGAAGGCAGTGGATATAGCTGATTGCACCTGATCGGCTGTTTTCACCTTGGTCGTACCGAAACTCGATCCGCCCACATTCGGTTTTACAAAACAAGGCAACCCGATCTGAGTTACCACCGTTTCGGTAGCGATAGCATCGCCTTTGCGCAACACCACCGAATCCGCCACACGGATACCGAAACTTTTCAGCAACTGATTGCAGATATATTTATTAAACGTCACGGCAGCGGCAAGCACACCACAGCACGAATACGGAATACGAAGCAAGTCGAAATATCCCTGCAACAGTCCGTTTTCACCCGGTGTACCGTGAATCGTAATATAAGCAAAATCAAAACATATTTTTTCAGCACCTTTGCAGAAGCTGAAATCATTGCGGTCGATCGGATAAATCACTCCCGCCTCATCTTCATACTGCCATGTGGTACCAATGATGGTAATCACATACACATTATATTTTTCCTTATCCAGGAAAGAATAGATTCCCTGAGCACTTTTCAGTGAAACGACCACTTCCGACGAGTCACCTCCGGCTACAATGGCTATATTTTTCTTCATATCTATTTATTCATGTCCTAATTCGCGGTTGGCAATATATCCCCTCCAACGCTCCATCAGCTGAATCATGTCCTGCGGGATAGGTGCTTCAAAAAACATCTCTTCGCCGGTTCGCGGATGAACGAAGCCCAGTGTCTGGGCATGAAGTGCCTGCCGTGGGCAAATATCGAAACAATTCTTGACAAATTGCTTGTATTTAGCAAAAGTAGTACCTTTTAACACCTCATTTCCTCCGTAGCGGGCATCATTAAAGAGCGTATGCCCGATATGCTTCATATGCACACGGATCTGATGGGTTCTTCCCGTTTCCAAACGGCACTCCACCACAGTGATATAGCCCAATCGTTCACGCACCTTATAATGGGTTACGGCATGCTTGCCCATATCGCCTTCCGGAAAGACCACCATCTGCAAACGATCGCGCACAGAGCGGCCAATATTGCCTTCGATACGCCCCTCGTCATTCTCCACCGTTCCCCATACTACCGCCGTATATTGACGTTTGGTAGTCTTATTGAAGAACTGCAAGCCCAGATGCGTTTTCGCTTCGGGGGTTTTGGCCACTACCAACAATCCCGAAGTATCTTTGTCGATGCGATGCACCAGCCCCATGCGCGGATCGGCAACGTCGAATCCCGGCATATCCTTGAAATGATATGCCAACGCATGCACCAGAGTACCTTTATAATTGCCATGTCCGGGATGAACAACCAAACCAGGTTGCTTATTCACCACCAGCACATCCTCATCCTCATAGATGATATCCAGCGGAATATCCTCCGGAATAATTTCAAACTCATGGCGAGGACGATCCATCATGATGGATACCACATCGAGCGGTTTCGCCTTGTAATTCGATTTTACCGGTTTTCCATTAACGAAAATAAATCCCGCATCCGCAGCATTCTGAATGCGGTTGCGAGAAGTTCCTTCCATACGATCGACCAGATACTTATCGATACGCGTCATTTTCTGACCTTTATCTACAACAAAGCGAAAATGCTCGTATAATCCATTTTCGGAAGTGGCATCCTCTTCGGTACCCTCCTCTTCCATCGAATCGTCGTCCACGAAATCTTCCGCGTCCTCCTGATCCGGATCTATTATTTCATCCCAATCCTTCATTATTCAAACCATTGTTTATCCGAATCATTCATCATCATTGTATCTACGACTTCCGGCAATTCGAATCCGTCGCCAACCTGTAGCCAAAGCGTAGCGCCAAATGGCAGACGAACACCCGAATTCACAGGCAAGCCTTTATACAGCACATTCACTACGAGGTCTTTATATTCGTACGGAACATATTCTACACTATCCACCCGAAATCCAAGCGAGCGCAACGAAGCCACCGCCTGACGTTGTGAAATCTCTTTCACATCGGGCAATTCCACAGTCTGCGAAGTTTTGGCATTCACGGTAAGAAATACGATACGGTTTTGCTTCACCTTTGATTCGGCAGCGGGAATCTGCTCGACAATCGCGCCCGGTTCTACCGTTCGCGAATAAACCGAGTCTACCACCTGATAGCGTAATTTACTCTTCTTCAGGATCGGAGCCGCCACTTCTTCCTGCAATCCTTTTACATCGGGCACCAGAATAGCCTGATTATGGAGCGTATAGCTGTCGAGCCAATACAATACTCCCCAGATCAATAATCCTGTTACCACCACCAACAATAAGATATTGCGGACGATAATATTGGTTGCGAAAGATTTAATCACCTGTTTAAAAGACATATACTTTATTCTTACTACGGATTTAAGATGCAAATATAGGAAAAAAACTTGTCTCGCTGATAGTTATCAGTTTGCTT
>JAVVPN010000070.1:0-14926 GCA_036655755.1 Bacteroidales bacterium
CCACAGTGAGCGCAGCGAGGGAGGACTTGCAACGGATAGCCCGGCCCTTTAGGGTAACGTCCGGATAAAAAATAAGCAGAACCCGCATTTTAATTAAATGCGAATCCTGCTTAATTTTTGAACGCTTAAAAAAGGTGTTACTTCTTAATGATTATAAGATAATCCCTATAATCAACAATTATAAAGATTATAACAATGGAGTTTTGGATTGTCCAGTATATTTAATTTTCTCGGGAAACATCCTTTGGAAATATTCGCTTAAAAGAAGTTCCTACTTCCTATTCCACGAAAAAATACAACGCAGACTTCAATTATAGAAACACACAGTTCGGAACTGACCATTTCTATAATTAGAATTTATTGATTATGTTCTGAAGCAATACAGACCTTTCAATATTCCAAAAATTAGGATAATATTAAAGAGATTTTCTGCCTACTTTCACCTTTTTCTGCCTACTTTTATAGTTATAATAGGCAGAAAAAGGTAAAAGTAGGCAATATGATAAACTTTGAGAGCAAATACACCCAACTTATTAATGCCCCTATCCCGGCAAATATAGTAAGGCTAATCTCCCAAATACAAGAGAGCAAAGGCCGTCAGGACTTATTTATTCAACAACAACCCGAAACACTGAACTCTCTTTTGGAAGTAGCCCGAATACAAAGTACGGAGGCATCCAATAAGATTGAAGGTATCTATACATCCAATTCAAGAATGAAGGAGATTATGGAGGAAAGAACCACTCCAAAAAACAGGGATGAAGAAGAAATTGCGGGATATAGGGATGTACTCGACACAATCCATTCTTCCTATGAATATATACCACTTACCAAGAATGTGATACTTCAACTCCATCGTGATCTTTATAAATACAGTATGGGGGGTAATTCCGGAAAATGGAAACAAGAAAATAACATCATTGAAGAAATGGATGCTGCCGGAAACCGTTCCGTACGATTTACCCCTACCCCGGCTTTTGAAGTCAATGAATCTATAGACAATCTTTGTCAATCATTCAATTCGGCATTAAGAAAAGATTTGAATCCACTTATTGCGACATTTACATTTATTCTGGATTTTTTATGCGTACACCCATTCAGTGATGGGAATGGAAGAATGAGTCGTTTATTGACTTTACTACTCTTGTATCGCAGCGGCTTTATAGTAGGGAAATACATATCTATTGAACGAATCATAGAAAAAAGCAAAGATACTTATTACAGCTCCTTGAAAGAGAGCTCGAAGAATTGGCATGAAGAGCAGAACAATATCTATCCTTTTGTAGAATATATGTTGGGGGTTATTTTGGCTGCCTATACCGATTTTGAAGAAAGAGTGATAGCTACCGGCATTAAAAATTTAAGCAAAAAGGAGCAAGTACAACGTGTATTCGAAACCACACTCGGTAAAATCACTAAATCTCAAATAAAAACCCTATGCCCAAATGTCAGTGAAGCGATGATAGAAAAGACGTTGAAAGAACTTCAATATAAAGGTTATATTATACGTCATGGGGTCGGAAAAGGATCATTTTATACAAAAGCAAACTAGAGAATACATAAAATAATATATGATATTATAGCACTATATTTAAATGCATTACGCTAAATATTAGTAGTTGTAATCTAAAAAAATTATCTTATAATCTTTATAATCTAACTAAATATAGATTATAAAGATTATAAGATAATTTTTTTAGATTACTGTCTTTTTCTTTGTTGCTTTGGCTTCTTATCAAGCCTTTCTTTGGCAGATTCAGGATGTTTCTCCATATATTCACGTAATGCTTCTTCTACAACGACCTTAATATTTTTTCTTGTCCAATAAGCAATATTCTTCATTCCTTCGGCCGTTTCTTCGCTTATTATATAGGTTACACGTGCCTCTCCCGGATACAGACCGTTAACGGTCTTCAAGACCTCCTTTTCAGATTCCTCTATTTCCTGTGATACTTTTTGAGGTTCACGGGTATTAAGAACTCCTTCAAAACCCAAAGAGGGTTTCATAGAGGAATTCTCTATTAAATCTAGATATTTGTTTCCTCCTTTATTTGATTTATTTCTAGCCATAATATATTCAATTTACTGCTTTCTTTTTTCGTCCTTTCGGTTTACCCGTCTGTGTTTCTTTTTCTATAAACTCAGAGGCAAAAGAATAGTAATCTTTTGCACCATTACTGTCCTTATCATATTCAAAAATAGTTTGATTATCCCCTTGGGCATTTACAAGGGAAATGCTATTACGAATGCGTGATTTAAACAATAATCCAGGATACTTGTATTCGATTGCATCAAGAATATCAGCATGGACGTTTACGTTTTTGTACAATGTCGGAAGAAGTCCTAATATCTCGAGATTTGGATTAAGTCTGGATTTAATTTTATCAATCGTATTTAAAATCTTTACCATCCCGGCCAATACGAGAGGTTCAGGAAGAAAAGTTATTATCATATCATCTGCTGCGACAAGTCCGTTAATCGTGAGCAGACTCAATGCTGGTGGCGTATCAATAAGAATATAATCAAACTTGGAAATAAACGGTTTTAGGATATCTTTCACTAAGGTATCGCGGCCTAACATATCAGCCAATTCTGACTCGGCACCAATCAAATCAAGCGTTGAAGGAATTAAGAACAAATTATCTCTAACCTCATAGGGTACTGCTTCACATTCGAACTTGATAGCCTTATAAATATTATTCTCGGATATTTCTTTTTGAAACAAGGTGCTTAAACTAGCTTGGGGATCAAGATCCACCAACAATACCTTTTTTCCGGATTTAACCAATGCGGCACCTAAGTTTGCGGTAGTAGTAGTTTTAGCAACCCCTCCCTTATGATTTCCAATCGCTATAACTTTAGCTTTTGCCATAATTCATATAATTTGTGATGATAATAATTATAAAGATTATAAAATAATCTAAGATTATAAAGTAATCTAAGATTATTTTATCGGTATATACATATCAGTATTTTCGTCGTATACTAATTTCATCGTTTTAAGAACCCATTCGAACGACATTCCACAACTTTCACAGAACTGTTCTATCTCATTTTTTGTTTTCGCACCCGAATACCTTGGCGGTTTGTTTTCAGGCATAGGTATATTCTTCTCTCTTCCCAATGGAATAGGAGTCAACTGAGAATCCATATCTACATTTTGAAGTTTTACCTCTTCGTCCTTATATTTTGATTTAATAGTAAATTGAATCTGATTGATCCCTTTTTTGTCTTTATTGCATTCAGCCATGACTTCGATGTCGGTCACTTTACTAATGACAGCCAGAGGGCCTACCGGGTTTCCATTTTTATCTACAGTATACTCCCATTGACCTGTTTCTTTGTTTCGTTTTACACCAAGCACGCGGGATAGGAAGTTTTGTTTGTAGTTTTTGGAAAGTACAGCACTATAAGCCTTGGTATTTTCCAAAGACATGGCAATAATCAGGTCTCCGAGTGAAATCTTTCTTGATCCGATGCGCTGATAGTCCTTTAAAAACATATAAAGCCACGTTTGAGCCCCAGAAGTGAGGTTCATATAGTATTTGTTCGCTAACTTAAAATATCCTCCGATACCATTAAGATATTCGACTGCGCGCGGATTAAACCATACTTTTATGATATCCGGTTCGGAAGGATCGTGCGCATGTTCAGAAATCCATCCCATATCACGCCAGAAAACCCTATTTTTAACAATTTCCTTAAACTGAATACCCGAAATTCGGATAATATGTAAGGTTTCTCGAATAACTTCATCCTGCTCGCCTGCACGTAATCCTTGAATGCCAAGAAAAGCAACTAACTGCGCCTTATGAAATCCCCATGCCGGTACCTCCGTCGCCTTGTATTCGATATTTTGGGCAAGACCGCATAATAAACGAAGAGAGTATACATTCTTTACTTCGAAACGAATTTCTTCCGTCTTGAACAGTCGATGGCTTATTTTGGCATCCTTAATTTCTTCTTTTTCTTGAGAGGAAATAGCGGGCAACGAGTTCTGTTTTGTACTTTTCTTAGACATAATTAATTAATATTTATGTGGATTCAAAGATAATACAGCCATTCATACAAACAAAATTATTTGTATGAATATTTTACTGTGATTTCAAATTAAGAAGTAGATTGTATGAACTTGGTATTATATATATTTCTATTTCACATATATACACATAAGTATCTAATAATATGATACTTAATAATTAGATTGGATTGTGTATCTGCAAAATAGGCAGTACTCATTTGAATACATAAATCTCAGAATGCTCATAAAAAGGATATTATGCCTGATCAAAAATATACCGAATTCATATTGAAAAAAAATATTGCAGTAAAATGTATGAAAACTAAGAGAGCTCCAAAGCAAAAAATTGGTCAAATTTATTTTTTGCAGTAAAATGTATGAAAACATGCAGTAAAATGTATGATTTTTTATGTATAATTACCTATATATCAACTATATGTGAATATACGTTGTTAGAGAGATTGTTTCGCGAATAATATTCGTGCAGTAAAATGTATGAAAAACAGGCCAATTCTGCAGTAAAATGTATGAAAACAGGTGCTTTTCTGCAGTAAAATGTATGAAAACATGCAGTAAAATGTATGAAAAAGCGCAGTAAAATGTATGAAAATGTAATTTTAAAATACTATCCTTTAGATAGTTACGGAGGCTTCAATTATATCAATATATTTATCAATTTTATTTATCAATTGATTAGGTCAATCTTTAGAGATTTTTTTATGATTATTTTATTGCTTACGCACGAATTCAGAAATTATAAATCAAGAGGCATGACACTAAAAAATTCAATATCTTAAAATAGAATATCCCTTAAAGATTATAAGATAATCCCTATAATCAATAATTACAAGGATTATAACAATGATAGGAAAGATAATAAAAAAGACATAGTTAAACAGAGGTTTTTTATATTGCGCATAGATTATAACATAATCTATAATTATATAGTTTATCGTGATTATATAGATTACAAAGATGATAGAAGCTAACTACGAGGTAGAATCAAGAGATTCTGGCTAAACAGAGAGATTCACATTGCGCAAAGATTATAAGATAATTGTTATAATCATAGTAATCTTTGATTATAACAATTATAAAGATGATAGATGAATATAAATTGTTTAAATACAGATAATATATATGCGTTTTTCTATAAATAAACACATGAATTATATATAAACTAAAATACTAATAGATAGATGTATATAAGGGTAAATACTGATTATTTTTGTATTTGAAATATAATCAGTATTTAAATATCAATTTGTATAATTAATAAATAGCCCAGGCATTCAAGACGATACGATTTATTCGTCTGAATGCTCATTTTTTTGTTTAAAATGAGGAAAACATTATCTCTTTTAGTGCTTCTAATTACCCTTTTTTCCTGTTCGGAAAAGGTCGAAGTAACCAATTTTGCATTTACCCCCGTGATACAAGCTACATCCGGAGCGGTTACAAATGTACAGCAACCGCTCTCGTTCTCTTTGAAAGTTTTGGATGTTGACGAAGCCACCGACGGGAAACTGGATGTGGTATTCTCCGTAAAGAATGGAATCGGCAACCTAATCCTAGAGGATCGCACTCTGGAATCGGGCGATAAGTTCACCCATAATTTCATCGAAGATCCGATTGTGAAACTCAAATATCTTCCGAAGAATTCGGGCAAACATACCGTGTCGTTCACCCTTTCGAATGCAAAGGTCAATAAGAGCGTCTCGTTTGACGTGGATGTAAACGATATGGTGATTAATGTTGCCGCTGCCAATATCCCACAGATTCCGATGGTCGAAAAACGCTTATCTTTCGATTTGATCCTTTCGGGCGATAATCTGGCTGAGTTGGGCGAGTGTACCTTGAAAGCCTCCGTGAGCAAAGGTTCGGGAGAAATCTATAAGGAGGATATCCTGATTTCGGAAACCGGCAAAACGGGTATCTTGAAAGAGGGTCGCAATGTGATTTCATATTACGCCAAAGAAACGGGCGAGAATATCCTCAAATTCGATATCGCAAGTCAATACGGCTATACCCAGGAGCTGTTGGTTCCGATTGATATCCAAAAACCGGAGTTTACAGTGCTCTCTTCAATCGATGTGGATTCGTTGCCGGTTGCTCCGGCCGCGCAGAATTTCTCGTTCAAATTAAAACTGACCGACGATTACGAACATGGAAGCATGACCTTCAAGGGTAATTATCATTTCATCACCAATATCGGCTCCGTAAAGGTAAATGGGAAAACGGTCGCATCCGGCACGGATACCGAATTCAAAACGGGCGATAACATCATTACATTTAACGGATCCGAAGCCGGAATCGCAGAAATGGAATTCATCATCACCAACCAGTATGGGGTTCAGAAAATAGAGAAAGTCAAATTTGATGTGGGAGGGGGGAGCATCTCACTCGAAGCCCGTCAAATCCATACCGAAGTAGATTTATTGGATTCCACTCCAATCGAGTTGACGATTGTCAGACCGGGATATAGCGGAACTTTTGAATTGCAAGTTACAGCGATTAAAGGCAGTGGTTATATTAGTTTCAATAGAGCAGAATATGCCGTTTCTGGTGGTTGGATAAGAAATTTATCAAATAAAGAGATAATTCAGTTCAAACCAGATAGATTGGAGGATGTCGAATTAGAGGTAAGTGTTAGGGATTCTAAAGGCGAAACAGTATCCGCTCCGATTATATTGAAATATACTGTAATAAATCCGCCTATTCAACTTTCAGTAAAAGGGTATATATCAGAAGTAATGATTAATAATCCTACGAGCTTCTCATTTACTTTATCTAAGAAGAACTATAGTGGGAAGTTCCGATATTTAGTTACCCAGAATCCGATAAAGGTTGGAAGTGTTTTATTCGAGGGGCAAACAGTAAATCAATCATTAAGTTTGGTTACTAATCCAATAAATGCTTTAGTTCAATTCACCCCAACCACCTATCCCGCAAACGGCGAAGTCAAATTAAACTTCACCTTCACAGATGAATACAACACCATCAAGGATACCTCCATCGTCTTCAACGTTCAGACTCCACCCATCAACGTGTGGTTTGATGCTGACCGCAAAGAGTTTCCCATTGGTGAAGCCGTAAATTTTATCGGAAGAATCAGCTCCCAAGGACATGACAATATACCATTCAATATCTCATTAAAAGCGAGAAATATCCCGTTGGTTACTTGGAATGGAAGCCGACTCAACGCAATTTCCGTGCTCAAAGCAGAGAACAATCAGCAGAACGATGTCAAGTTACAAGCCGTGGGCAAAGGCGAAAATCCGATTACATTTGTCATTACCGATCAATATGGCAAATCGGTTGAGAAGGAGATATCCGTGTTTGGTACGGTATCGAACAACATCTCATTTAGCCCGATGTCGGGACCAGTGCTTCTTCCGCAGACTTCAAAAGGTACTATCACGCTAAAAAGCAACGACCCTGACAACCGTTTCTTTGCTTCATATCGTGTATTGAAGGGACGAGGGTATATGCGTTTCAATGGCTATCAGGTTAATCCTGGTTATTCGTTCGAAGTTCATTCTGGCGACAAAGAAGCTGTGATTCCCATCGAATACGCTTCCGATGGTATTGCAGACGAATCGATTATCGAGGTGACTATAACGGATGCTTACGGTACAACACATACCGAAAACATTACATCCGTATTCAGAGGAGAAATTTCTATCATGGGAAAGGTATCTACTTTTAATAAAACCGCGACTATTAGACTGAGTGCATCTGAACCAGTTAGAGATGCTATATCGGTAACGGTTCGATTCGATTATACATATAGAGTGACAGGATTGGGTCGGGAGTCGGTAATTCGAACGCTTCACTTCAACCCAGGGGATTTGACAAGTGAAATAATAGAAAAGGCTAATTATAATTATAATACAGCTTCGATCCAACTGATTTCGGTTTCTCCTGCAATCGGGCAGGACGGCTCAAAATATGTGGTTTCAAATTAATACAATCAGATGATCAAAAAAACAGTTCTATTATTCGCTGGTTGCTTTATGGCTGCCAGCTTGTTTGCCCAGCAACGCTACTCCAACCAATGGACGGCGGGAATGTCGGGCGCATACATGCCCTCCTCGGGTTATAACGGATCGGTGTTCCTCGAAAAATATATTCGCGACTCCTTCTCTTCGATAAAGCTCGAAGCCCTGTATATGAATCAGCAAATCGCTACCGATGCCGCCGACTTTCGCATTGATTGCGGCACCTACGGAGGTGCCTTATCCTATAATTATTCGCTCGAGAAGCTTATCCCGTCGCCATTCTACATCAATCTGTCGATAGGTTGGATAGGGGCCTATCAAAAAGTGGAATATGATGATACGATGATGGAAGTGAATGCCGAAAATAAATTCGTATACGGATTCACCACGGCAATCCAATTTGAGGTAATCGCTTACAAATCGCTCTCGTTCTTTATTGAGCCGAAAGCCTATTATCTTATGAATTCGGATATTCGCAAGATGAACGGTTCTATCGGTGCTGGATTGAAGATATACCTATAAAAGAATGGCTGTCGGGCATTATCTGACAGCCATTCTTTTGTAATATCAAAAAAATGTTCTATACCATTTAATTAGAGCATCTTGGAATTTAGAATCCAGTTCTAAAAAGAAGTCAATGGCTATATTGCATCCCTCTGCTCCATTTTCCAATTTGTCATCCCATTTTTTTTGAAGATGCATTCGACATTCTTCTAATGAACTGAAGCAGCCTTTCGGCCATGGAACTTCCTGTATGAAGTTGGAACTCCAGTTATATGCCCACATAGCAAGTATTACAGCATCTGATTTTGGCGCATTCATATTTCTGAAAAACTCTTGTACCTGTGGATCATTCATATCTGCAGAACCATCATATATTTCAAATTTATTATTACCCATATTTATTTAATATTCAGTTATAAAATTAATGCAAATATATGATATTTATTATGTAAAATCTGATTGTTACAAAAAGAGTGTTGCATAATCCGCCTCTAATATTCTAGTTAATATTTATCCTTAACTTTGTATTTATGGAAGAATCTCAAGTGAATATAATACCCATTATCGAGACATACGAATGTCGCGTGGCATTTATAGAGACCGCTATTGCCGCTGGTTTCCCGTCGCCCTGTCAGGACTACATGGATGGGTCGATAGACTTTAATAAAGAGTTGATTCGCAATCCGGCCGCCACGTTCTGTGCCAAAGTATCCGGAAACTCGATGATAGGCGAGGGGATTGAAGATGGTGATATCCTCGTGGTCGATCGCTCCCTGCACCCCTGTGACGGTAAGATTGTGGTATCCTTCATCGACGGCGAATTCACACTCAAGCGGCTTCGTATCGATACTTCAGGCGTATGGCTTCAGCCTGCTAACCCCGCCTATCCTGCCATTCGTATTGAAGACGGCAACAATTTTAAAGTATGGGGAGTGGTAACCTATGTAATCAAACGGAAATGATAGCACTGGTAGACTGCAATAATTTTTACTGCTCCTGCGAAAGGGTATTCAACCCCGCTTTCGTAGGGTGCCCCGTTGTAGTATTGAGCAATAACGACGGCTGCGTCGTGGCCCGCTCCAACGAAGCCAAGGCATTGGGCATCCCGATGGGCGAACCCGCCTACAAGCTCAAAGAACTGATCGAGAAGCACAATGTGGCGGTATTCTCCTCCAACTATACCCTTTACGGCGATATGTCGCGCCGGGTAATGAGCATCCTCACCGGATTCTCGCCCACCACCGAAGTGTATTCGGTAGACGAAGCGTTCCTGAGTCTCGATGGTTTCGACTACTACGACCTTCCGGCCTACTGCGCTCATATCCGCCAAACCGTATTGCAATGGACCGGCATCCCCACCTGTGTGGGTGTGGCCCAAACCAAAACGCTTGCCAAGATTGCCAACCGTATCGCCAAGAAAAATGTGCAATACAATGGCGTCTGCCTGCTCGATACGCAAGAATCGGTGATTACCGCCCTCCATGCCACTCCGATAGAAGATGTGTGGGGCATCGGGCGCCGCTATGCCGCCATGCTCCATGGGTACGGCGTACATACCGCCCTCGATTTCGCGCGGCGCGATGCCAACTGGGTACGCCGACAAATGAGTATCGTGGGCCTTTGCACCTGGAAGGAGCTCAACGGCGAGCGTTGTATCGAAATCAGCACCGTGCAGGACAAGAAAAAATCAATCATCACCTCACGTACCTTCGGCGAGAGTACCCCCGATTTCATCCCCCTTTCGGAAGCAATATCCAACTTCGCCTCGAAATGCGCCTATAAGCTGCGCAAACAGGAGAGTTGCGCCAAAGAGTTGCAGGTATTCATCGCCACCAATCCCTACCGTCAGGATCTGCCCCAACATTTCGATTCGCGCATCATGGAGCTTCCGGTTGCTACCAGTTCTTCCATCGAGCTCGTAAAATACGCCAACCGGCTCCTCAAACAGATGTACCAGCCCGGTTTTCGCTACAAAAAAGCGGGCGTCGTGGTGCAGCACCTTGTGCCCAAAGACCAAGTGCAAGGCAACCTCTTCGATACGGTCGATCGCCCGAAGCATAACAAACTGATGTCGGTGATTGATGATTGCAACGACTCGATCGGTCGCGAAAAAATCCGCCTCCTCGCCCAAGGTTTTACCCGCCAATGGCATCTCAAGCAGGAGCACATGTCGCGCTGTTTCTCAACGCAATTGAACGATGCGATTGAGGTAAAATGTATATAAGAAATAATAGAAATAGCCAATTCTGAACTGGCTATTTCTATTATTGTAAAGATTCGTTGCAATGACCATTATTAGATATTAGGGATTGCTTGCCTATTTCAATTAAACCTATCGGTTGAAATAATAAATATTTAGATAATTGGTATTACGTATGAAATATATATTTATATAATAAACACTGATATTTGACTTAAGAAACTGATATTTAAATATCAGTTTTTCTTCTTGTAACATTCATCCGTTTTGACAATAAACATCCTTTCCTTATAATACATTTTTTATTCTCAAATATGTTATAAGGAGTCAATCCGTAGTTACGCAATGTCCCGTAACGAACTCCTATCTGTTCTATACTTAAATGTTCGTATATGTTTGCGATTGACCCAAAGTAATGATGCGCATTATTGTCTTTGAGATATACATGTATAACCGTACGTTCTTTTATATTTGAGTTAGTCATTGTCGGGATATTTTATATTCAAATATAAATACAAAATAGTAAATAATTAAGATTTGTCACGCAAGGGGAAAATTTATTACAGTAACTTGCATATATTTAATATATGTCATATATTTGTAGTATAAATCTCTTGCATTATAGAATGCAATAAACGGTTTTTATAAACGTACATATATGGCAAGGAAAGAGAAGATTCTTATTGAGGATGGGGTAGACAAAAGAGAAGTAGGCTATTATTCAACTCCATCATTCATTACTGATTATTTGACGTCAGTAATGTTGTCAATTAACCCGAATGGTAAATTAGTCCTTGATCCAGCTGTAGGAAAAGAAGAGCTAATTCAACCTTTTTATGAAAAAGGTATGTTAATCGAGTCCTTTGATATAATAAAGCATACCAATTATAAATATTCAAATTTTACACAAAAGAACTTTATTGATTTTTACGCAGAAATTATAGCAAATAGAATATTCTGTAATTGTACAGAATATGATTATATTATTGCTAATCCTCCTTATAATTGTCATGAAATATCTTATATAAAGGAGAATAAAAAGTGGTTAAATTCTATTTTTAGTGTTGGTGCATATAACATGTATTCAATGTTTTTGTCAGCTATGATTGACATAGCAAAAGAAGGGTGTGTTATAGGAGTCATAATCTCTGATTCATTCTTAACATCTTCTGTACATAGTAAACTTAGAGATCAAATTTTTTCTGAATGTACAATACATCAATTGATTTTATGCCCAACTGACCTATTTTGGTCACAGAAGGCTGACGTTAGAACGTGTATAATGATACTGCAAAAAGGTAAATCTTATCAAGGAAAAGTTAAAATTGTAAATAGACCTTCTGATACTGAAGATTTAAAGCAAATATTAATCAATAAGATGTTTAAAGAGGTTCATGTTGACTCTTTCAGATTAAGTAAGAAGAATAATTTGAATCAAATATTAATAGATGTCGATGATTCTATTATCAACCTGTTTCATTCATATCCGTCTTTAGGGGAGAAATTTAAATGTGTAACCTGTATTTCAACTGGAAATGATTCAAAATACCTATCTAAAGAATCTAGACCTGGTTATACAATTCCATTCTACAAGAATCCTGCAAGTCGAAAGTTTAATACATCAGCAGATGCATATTTAATAGATGATTATATGGAAGAATCACTAAAGGTTAAAGACTTTATGGTGCGCAATAAACCTTTCATGAGCAAAGAAGGAATTGCTTGTTCTTCAATGGGTTTACCATTTAGTGCGGCTTATTTGCCTATAGACGCTGTGTCTGGGGTAAATCCAACAATTTTCCCCCCTTCTGAGGATATTAATTGGTTATTGTCATATTTGAATAGCTCTTTGGTTACTTATTTAGTTCGTGGTGTGCTGATTCGTTCTAATATGGTGACATCTGGATATGTTAATTGCATTCCTCTTCTAAATTTTACTGAGGAACAGAAGAGTATATTAAGCAACATTGCTGACAATGTAAGGCAACTAAAAAAGGATGTTAACACAGCTATTGAGGAAATTGATAATATCGTATTTTCAACCAATTTATTCTCAAATGATGTTAAGAATAACATTTTGTATTTTGCCAAAAATATTGGAAGGAGTGTTTAGTTTAACTGTCTATTGTGAAATATATTAATATTGCAACTTTATACAAGATATAAATGTCTTCATGATAACACCTTGATTATTGAAGATATATTATGAGTTTTAAATTTTAGTAAAGTCATAGATTGTTGTTTATAATGGTATTATCGATTGAGTTTGGAACCTCCTATATTTATGACTAAGCATGTTTTAAAGATTCTTTGTAGTATAATTTTATTTTGAATTTTTATATAGAACCTCTCCTTATTTAAATATTTATTTTCTTCTTTTTCCAGAGCGTATTGTTTATTTAACGCCCTGGAAAAAGGGGATATTTACTCCAGAAAATATTTTAGAATATAAGAGTAATAAAGGAATATTTGTGATTTTATTATCCTCTTATCTTTTTTGTTCTTTTGCCTCTCGCTATCTCAACAGCCTCTCGGAATAATGGTAAGAATTCTTCGTTTGTCCTTTTAATAGCATCACTTATATCTTTGTAATATGCTGATTGTAAATTACCATTATTACTTGGATTAACATAAATATCCTTTATCCAAGCTATAGGAAATACAACAACACGCTCTATCTCTATCGACATATCATCATTAAACTTTATGAAAAATGTCGCAATAAAAAAATTTCTCTCAGAATCTTCATCATAAAATTGAAGTAGTCCTTCAGCCTTCGATATATCGTCTTTATTCTTACGTCCACCGCACACTGCAGATTTGATATTTATATAAATAGAAGGATCAGCTCCAAATCTACATTCCATATCAAATATAGTTACTTCCCCTTCCGATGGCTTAACTTCATCAATTTTAAAATCAGAATGGCATTTTTCTAGATTCTGAGTAATAACTTCTTCTACTATTCTCCAAACAGTTCTTCCCTTTGCAGCTTTTCGCCAACCATAGGGAAATTGTTTTTTACTTCCAATTTGAATTGGTCCAATATTACTTACAAGTAAATCTAAACTTTGTTGTAATTTTTCTCTAAGCGAATCAATTTGATCAATATTCATCACACATAAATATATAATTAGATGTAAATTAACATATATATGTGTAGATAAACAAATATATTGATAAAGAGTAGTCATATAAGACTTTCTATTTCGTGTATGATTTACATACACGAAATAGAAAGTCTAAACTTAATATGTTTATTATTAACATATTGTACAAAACAAGATAATCCCGGTGTCTTAGTTAGATAATAAGTACTTTATGTAAATTTTATGTTTAGAACAGCTTCTTTTGTGTTGAATTGATAAACCTGATTTTATCTTCTTCACTGAGCTGTTTGAGATCCTCCAAGGAGTGAGGGGTGCGTTTTTCGACATCAGCCTTCACCATTTCACAATAGTTGTAGAATGACTTCTTACAGATATTCAGCTCGTCGCACGCCTTCTTGACAGTGATTTGGCGCGTCATGTAAAGGTTGTAATAGGGTAGGAACTTCTCGTAATTGTATTTTACCGGTTTGCCTATTTTAGCTCCCCGCGATCGGGCCCGTTTCAATCCCTCCTTCGTACGTTCTACAATGCGCCGTCTTTCGTTGGCGGCCACTTCGAGCAAAAGATCTAAAATTAGGTTGGCGATGATTTCATTGAAAGAGTTATCGGCCTTGATGGTGGGAAGCACCCATTCGTGGAAGTAGGGCATATCGAGGCAAACGAGGTTTACATCTTTCATCAGCAAATCCATGATCAGAGTTTTCACCCCTTGGCGGTTACGCCCCAGGCGGTCGATCTCTTTGAAGACGATGGTATCGCCTGGCTTGATGATGGAAAGGAGCCGATTCAACTCTTCGCGGTTCATATCGCCGCCGGTGTATTTATCGGCAAAGATGAAGTTGGAGATGATGCCGTACTCTTCGAGTACTTTGACCTGGCGCGACAGGTTCTGCAGTTTGGTGGATACGCGGGCGTATCCGTATGTGTTGGCCATTTTAATCGTTGCTTTTTGTTTCGTTTACGAATGTAAATAAAAAACAGTTTTGATGAGTCTGTCTTCCTAAATAAATGCGACTAAGGTGTAAATAAGATGTTTTGGATTAGTATTTATACTAAAAAAGGGTGTATCCTCCCGTAGTGTAAATAACGA
>JAVVPN010000071.1:0-14795 GCA_036655755.1 Bacteroidales bacterium
TCCAAACCTGAACCATCGCCATCTCCGGTTTTGATTGTAATGATATAAGTGATGCTATGACCAGCGGTCCATGTGCCGACAATCTCCAATGATTTTTCAAAATAATCTTCACCGGTTGTTGCATCGCCCTTACCATCTACAGTATATTTAACATTCAGGTTCAACGGTTTTTTTGTTGTAAATTCTTGAGGAATCATCAGCATGCTCTGGTGAGATATAAATGGTAATTTACTATCAACAGCAGGAAGCGGATCTGTAGTGGTCACACCTGGAAAAGAGATCGCTTCGGCTTCTTCGTCCAACGTCCAGTTAGCATCCACAGTCGCGCCGGCTGCCATTAAAGCTGGAGTCATCACACCGGTAGCTTTCCCTGCGATATTTCCTAGTGTCACTTCAGTCAGTTGGATATTGTATTTTGAAGAGGAATTAAACTGAACTGTTACTTTAGAAAGTACATGTTTAAAAGTTAAGTTAATGGCAGAGTTATCCATCGCATTGGTATTGCGATCGTAACGGGTTGCCACCATTAGGTCTGTCTGAGCTGAAATAGTAGGGTTTACTATAAAATCAGCAACCGTAATTTTACCCGATTCAGTCTTTGATGCGCCCGAAGTACAAGTAGCTGATATTGTAGTCGGAGCAAGTGCATAAAAACGATACTGTTTATTCGGAATCCATTGTTTTACTGGAGAATAAACCCAAACTCCGGCCTCTCTTTTTACAGTTTGACCGTCCGCCCATATTGCGGTAGGTTCAGCCCAGTTTCCATCGGTACCAGCTACATAATATCCCCATACCTTAAATTCTTTTCCATTCTGCTCCAAGGTAGTTTCAGGAGCTTTCGTCGCCTTATCCACAAAAGTACCGAACGCCAAATCCCTTTGTTCACTTACTTGCAATACATCTTCATTAGTAGTACAGCTTGCCAAAGCCACTGCAGCTGCAAAGCCAAACAAAAAACTTTTTTTCATTTTGATTAGTTTTTAGAGTTAAAAAAATAATTGGGTTTAAAAATTATAATTCTGTTATATTAAACTCATTCATCAACTGATCGGGATATTCACAATCTCATCATCCTCCCATCCATCCACCTCAGTATCAAATCCGCCACCTTCCGAACTACCCTCTTCGGGCGTTACCACGATATCTTTCACCACAATCACCCCGCCGCGCGGTTGCTTATTGACCTGATCGGTCACATCAAAATCAATCAGCTTCTCTTTTCCGTTAATCAGATAAAGCTCAAGGATCAGGCGATGCGAAAACGACTTCGTAATCTGAATCACCTTATTTGCCTCATCGCGGTTATAACCGAAATAGGTATCACCACGCGTAACGATATCCCCCGAAGCATCCACACCCGCATTGTCGGGTGCTTTACTCTCTTCGAGCCGAATGCCCGGCACCCCGAACGAACGCATAATCGTTTCATATCCCCACTTCTTTCGGTTGCAATCGAATAAAAGCGTAATCGGGTCTTCGTCCGTATGCCCTGTGGCCAGATAAACCGAACCCGACATGGCAGATAACGATCCGCGTGCCTGAGCCACATACTCCAATCCCGACTTAAACTCATACCGAAGTATATAGGTAAATACCCGGGGGGAGAGCTCCACATCCAATATCTTGGTCACCTTCGCATGCGGATCATCTTCGGGAAGCTCTTCGATATACAGATTCTCGAAATAAGCCGCATACAACATATCGGGCGGGTTGCGCGTAGTTTCATCCGGATAGAGCTTCGAGTGAGAAACGCGGGTCCGCGTACGGGTAGAAGCTACCGACGTACTTCCTTTGCCGCCGATCAAAATATATTCGGTATCGTTATTATAGAACAAAAGGTCATGATAACCCGCATTCATATTGATTTTCGCCCCCTTAGCCGGCAGATTATAACTGTTAGAGGCCAACTGCTCATAATGCGGATACGTAATCAGACGCGTTCCTTCAGGATCAACCGGATTAACTACACTCCAATCAATTTCCCAATCATCGTCTAGCGAAACACCCGGCTCCCAATGCGTATACCAATCATGGGTATACGATAAGTTCACCTGAACATTTGCCTGATGATTATGATCGTAGCAAAGATCTTTCCGGCATGAAAGCAATGCGGGGAGCGCCAACACTGTCAGCACGACACCCATACCTATCTGTTTTTTCATTTTCTTCCCGATTTTTTCCGTTGCACAATCGTCCAAACCAACCCCACTTTTGCTTTCGTCGGTCCGACATATCCCTTACGAACCGTTTTTTCATATACATAGCAGTTGTCGATCGGTTCGTATTGCTCATATTTGGTAGACAGATATCCTACACCCAAGGAGAACTCGATGCGGAAGCGGGGTTTCAGTTTCAGCACATATCCATAGGTAAGCCCGGCTCCCCAGAAATTACCTTTATAACCGGTTCCCCCGTTTTCGAGGTCGTATATACCCCCGTTGCCGTAGACTCCGAAAAAGTGGCCGCGATAATCGCCATCCCCTTTCAGCCAATAGCGTCCCTCGCCGCTGAACTGACGAATCTGGTAATACTTATGTTTGGATGATTTTTTCCACCAAGGCTGAACGAACTCGGCGTTTATCGACCAATGGTTTTGAGGAGCGCAAAGCTCAATGCCGATATTCGGAGCAAGCAGCCCCCAATACAATAAATTGGTTGAGAGATTAATCAGCGGCAGCCCCTCCTCTTTCATTTTCCGTGTAGTCGGAATTTGCGGTTCGCCGGCCACTAAAGGTTGTGGAGGAGTTAAGGTTTTAATGGTCAGTTGGGGTAATTCGGTTTCATGATGTGCATAGATAATGCAGGTCGTTGAATTTTGCAGTTGCGGAAAAAATGTTTCCATCATTTCGCGGTACGGACGCCCCCACTTCAGGTCCATCAAAACGTAATTACGTTTTTGATTAACAGGAACCCGGTCGATCACATCCAACACTTCATTGCGATACTTCATTGAGGAGGCCTCAACCATTTCACGCAACGCGTGCCAGTTTGCACCCGTGTTACGAACATAAAGCAAAGAGTCGGGCAAATATATGCGCTCTTTGAGGTACTTTACCAACATCTCAGCACGACGGCGGCTCAGTTCCTGATTCAGCCTTTCGCCTCCCAGCGGCGAAGCACTTCCTACTACCACAATACTGTCTATTGAGTAAGTAGCTCCGGGAGCCAGCATCATCTGCAAAGTAGTAGCGATTTCAGATAAAGCAACTTCATTTTGCTGATAACCGGGATCTATTTCATCTTTGGCAACCGGATAATAAACTGTGATATTCTTTTCAACAGTCTTACCCATCACATTACCTGGATGTTGATCTAAAGTTACCTTTCCATCGTCACTCGCATAGGAGAGCTGGCTTAGCGGAACTATTGCAAACAAAAAAATTCCTACTAAAAATAATCTTTTCATCTTATCTAATTTTTTTCTATTCCAATCTGTTTATAAGCCGGTATTCTCTATTATTTTTCAGAAGCGGGGATATCACATCCTCTAATACCAACCATTTATATATTCATTCTAAACAGGCAAACAAAACATCTTATTACTCTTAATTCTTTAACATATTTATATTATAATTCATCAATTATATTAATTGAGCTACTTAAACATAAACACTTATTTGGAAATAACAAAACTATTTTCAGTAATTTTTATTTAGATACAACACAAATACTAAATAAAAATCTTTTGAGCACCCACTAATGTTAATTTATTTCACCAAATTGAATATTTAACGATTCTTCGTAAACCAAAACACAGCCTATTTGTTAATAAGAGTTTATCTTATTTAGACTAACCAAAAACGCATCATTAAAGAGCCGGAAAGGCCGAAGAATAATTTGTTAAAACCACGCATAGAAAAAAGTAAAAGCACAAAGTGGTATGACGAAAGGCAGAAGTGTAGAAAAGAAATACTCTCCCGGCATTTTAAAATCAAAGCGATTGCAAGCAGAAATATCTGACTCTTATTTTTGTGTTTATCCGTGAGAAACCGGATACTCGTCCACGAGAGATTCAATGGTTGCTCGCGAGCAACACAAAGTTTGCTCACGGGCAACCATTGAGTTCTTCGGGAGCGAACTTTGCGTCGCTCCCGAGCGGCAATCAGATTGCCCGCGAAGAATTATACAAAGAGAGGGTATAAAAAAGACAAAGAGAGCGGAGATATTTTCGCATATCTCCGCTCTCTTTGTCAAAAACACTTTAATCTATCCGAATAAGATAATGCTTAAAGCGATTGTATCTATTTCAATAAAGTTTAATCCTGGTTTATAATACCGTCGGCATTATTCCAATCAGACGTTGTAGGGCTGCCAAAACCTATTTCAGTACCACTACCCTGATTGTTACCCGTATTAATAATCAGCGTATAAGTAATTCTTACACCCGGTGTCCATGCTTTGGCCGTAGTTGCCAATGGAATATTCTTAGTGAAAGTATTGTTATGGTCATTATTTTCAGAAGGATCGCCAACCGTATAAGAGACTTCGAGAGTCAAGGCCCCATTGTCAAAATCCTGCGGAATCATATATAGGTTTTCCATTGCCCGAAATTCCGATTCAGGTTTGTATTGCAAAGGTGTCGTAGAAGTTTTTCCTTTTAAAGTAATCGGATACGAAGCTTCCCATGAAATTGCAGGATTCGCATTAACTATACCATTGTTATTGGCATTGCTTAGTGTAACAGTTGCCGCACCCTTAACTTTTACTCCATGTAGCTTTACGCTCGTAATGGTAACATCATAAAGCGAAGTTGTTTTAAACACCACATTTACGTTCGTAAGCATGTGTTTAAAGTTTAAATCGATCGCACTATTATCAAAGTTAGAAGTACTTCTTGCATGTCCGGTAGATACCATCAGGTCTACCAACTGATTTTGGGCAGGATATTCCATTTCGGTGCCGGCAGCCGGAATACCGTTAATCGTGAAATCGGCGAAATTAATCACGCCATTGTTGGCACCCTGTGTCATGACCGCTTTTACAGGAGCATTCGCTTTTTTATCGGCATAAAAAGGAGCATACGCATAGAAGCGGTACTCTTGCTTCGGAATCCATTTCTGAACAGGAGAATAGCTCCATATTTTATTACTGCCTCCTGCCGGAATATCGTAAGTAACCAATTGAGAAGCATTTTCTGAACTCTGAGAATTAAAAACGTTCATCCATGCCGTAGAAGCATCTCCTAAAGCAGTATAATATCCCCATACACCAAAATCCTGATAAAAAGCTTCCAGGTTAGAGCCGGGCGCCTTCGTTACCTTATCTACAAAGGTACTGAAGTTCAAATCTCTCTGATTACTTATCTCTAATACCTCTTCATTTGTAGAACAGCCTGCTAATGAAACAGCTGCTGCAAAAACAAGAAATAATTTACTTCTCATTATATTAAAATTTTAAATATTTTAAAATACTATCTGATGAATATCCAATCATGGAATATTACTTAATCAATTGGCACCTCTATAATCTGATCATCACCCCAGCCATCGACCGAAGTATCAAATCCGCCATCCGAATCACTGTCGTCCGGTTTAATAATCAAATTGCTTACCACAATTACGCCACCTCGCGGCTGACTATTAACCTGATCTGTTACATCTAATTCGATCCGTTTTGTTTTACCATTGGTGAGGTAAATTTCAAGGGTCAACCGATGTTCATACTTTTTATTCACTTCGATTACCTTATTAGCCTCATTGCGGTCGTATAGCAGGTGATTGTTGGTACGGCCGGTATAATTTCCGGCGCTTTCCACTGCTTTCGGCTCTTGTACGTCGTAAAGCTTAATACCCGGTACACCGAAAGACCGGATTACCGTTTCGCACCCCCACTCCTTTTTATAGCAATCGAACAGAAGCGTTACGGGATCGTCGTCGGTATGGCCATTTGCCAGATAAACAGTTCCGGACATACCCGAAAGTGCTCCGCGAGCCTGTTCGACATATTCAAGGCCACTCTTAACTTCATAACGAATCACGTAACTGAATACACGTGGTGACAAATGGACATCCAGATTTTTCTGTATCTGATTATATGAATTTTCATCAGGCTCGTCAATCTGCAGATCCCTGAAATACGCGGCAAACAACATATCCGGAGTATTCATTGTCACTTCGTCCGGATGAAGTTTCGTATAGGAAGCCCGTGTTCGGGGATGGGTCGTTACTTTCGTCTGCTCTCCGTTACCGGTAAAGAGTACGGATTCGGTGTCATTATTATAGAACATCAAATTATGACTTCCGACCGGCATATTCAATTTGCCGCCATATTTGGGCAGATTATAGGTTTGCCCCGCTACCTGTTCATAATTCGGGTAAGTAATCAACCGGACGCCTTCGGGTTCTTGCGGCAGTACGACACTCCATTCAATTTCCCAGTCAGGATCGATCGATACTCCCGGCTCCCAATGCGTATACCAATCCAGATTATAAGCCACGTTCACACTCACGTTAGCCGAATGATTATGATCGTAACATAATTCTTTCCGGCAGGAACTGCATCCAAGAAGAGCTATTCCTAACAGCATCATTCTTATATATCCTCTTCCTATCATTTTTTACCGGATTTATTACGTTGCACCATTGTCCATACCAATCCGACCTTCACTTTCGTAGGCCCTACATATCCTTTGCGGATTGTTTTTTCATACACATAACAGTTGTCTATCGGCTCATACTGCTCGTATTTAGTAGATATATAACCGATTCCCAGAGAGAACTCAAGGCGGAAACGAGGATGTAGTCTTAACACATAGCCATAGGTAGCACCCGCTCCCCATAAATTACCTTTATAACCGGTTCCTCCGTTCTCCAAATCGTAAACGCCACCATTACCATAAGCACCGAAAAAATGCCCCCGGTAATCGCCGTCGCCATTTAGCCAATAACGGGCCTCGCCGCTAAACTGCCTGATTTGATAATATTTATGTTTTGGCTTATTTTGCCACCAAGGATGCACCACTTCCGCATTAAGAGACCAGTGTCCTTGCGGAAAACAAAATTCCACCCCAAGGTTGGGAGCCAAAGCCCCTAAATAAAGCACATTGGTTGATAAATTAATAAGCGGTTGGCGCTCTGCTTTTTCAACAGGCTCTTCCTGCACGACAGGCTCTGAAACAATCTCGTCGGGTGCAGATTTGAACTGATCGGGATCAACTTCGGGCTTCGGAACGACAGGTACGTAGGTTGTATAAACAATTATCGTGACCGAGTTTTGAAGCTTCGGAAAAAAAGTTTCCATCATTTCCCGATACGGACGGCCCCATTTCAGATCCATCAATACGTAATTACGTCTTTGATCGACAGGTACATGATCGATGATATCGAGTACTTCTTTCTTATACCGCATGTTGGAAGCCTGCACCATATCTCGAAGCTCTCCCCAATTGGCGCCTGTGCTCCGTATGAAAAGAACAGAATCAGGAATCGCTATTTTCTGACGAAGATAGATAGCCAATGCCTCAGCCCTGCTCTTACTTAACTCCCGGTTTAACGTTTCGCCTCCAAGAGGCGACGCACTTCCGGTGATAACGACACTATCTACGCGATAATGAGAGTCGGTACCTAAAGTCATTTTCAACGTCTGCTCCATCATATTAAGGGAAGAGTCGTTTTTCAGGAGAGTAGGATCTATCAAAGCAGACCCCAGATGGAAATATATGGATGCTTCTTTCGAGAATGATTGTCCAGCTAACGGGAAAGATACGCTTGAAGCGATTTCCGGCATATAGCTTTCAGTGGCAACCATACAGAAAGAGGCTTTTAATACAAATAATATAGATAAAAATACTTGTTTTTTCATCTGCATCTCATCTCTTGTTTTGAGAATGAATATTTTCAAAGAATATCATTATGTGACCTGATAACCCAGCACGTTATTTAGAATAGATTTGGATTACATTTATTTACAATCTGCAAAATAAGAATCTAATTTCCTTCTGGATATAGCCGATAAGGCTATAAATCAAACATTATTAAATGTATTTTATTTTGATTGTTTTTTATGTTAGTTTTTGCTTTTACGCACAAATATACATATATATTTCAATATTCTAATAACTTATTTTTACAAAACCGGAGCGATATTAAAAAAAACTTTCACATTGTTAAAATCGAATTTCAATCTTACTTACACGATCCTTAAAAGCCACTCTTGCTCATTCGAGGAGGCTTTTTCAAAGAACTTTAATGAGATGAAAGACAGATCATACGACTCGTTTTGGCAACCATTCGCATTAGCAAAAAACAGAATGTTGAGATTCATTTCCAAAACAATGTTAGGCTTAAAAACCTTATTTTGTAAATATTAATTAGCCATATTTAATATTTGCAATTAATATAACAGATAATTATAAATTAAACAATAAGGGTGGCTCTTAATTTGCAAATCAAGGGGGTATTTGAAGAAAAAAGGCTTCGTAATCAAAAAAAAGGGGTGAATAACTTCACCCCTGATATCTGTATACTACCCGACTTACGACCGTTTCGAATCGAATCCTTCGTAGTAGTTTATAAATGCATTGTTTACCAAGCGGTTCCCACCCGGAGTAGGATAATCGCCGGTAAAATACCAGTCGCCGGTATGCCCCGGACAAGCGTCGTGCAACCCTTCGATGGTTTGATAAATAATTTCCACTTCGGCCCGGGTATTCGCCGGAGTAAGCATCTGCGCAATCTTAGCAGAGATTTGCTCTGCTGTAAAAGGCTTATAAATCTCTTTTACGTAATTAACGATCTGCTCTTTCGGCAATTCCTGCTGTGCCTTGCTGCGCGCATATACCGAATCGATCAGATCTTGTCGGCCACTCTCCTGCAAAAGGGCGATCGCCGCACGGAAAGCGATAAATTCGCCCATACGCGACATATCGATTCCGTAACAATCGGGATAACGGATCTGTGGAGAAGAGGATACGATAATGATCTTTTTAGGCTCGAGCGTATCCAATATCTTGATAATGCTCTGCCGAAGCGTAGTACCGCGCACAATCGAATCGTCGATTACCACCAGATTATCTTTGCCTGCCTCAACCGTACCGTAAGTAACGTCGTAAACGTGGGCGGCCAAATCATTACGGCTGTTTCCTTCCGCAATAAACGTGCGGAGTTTGATATCCTTAATGGCGATTTTTTCTGAACGCACTTTATGCGCCAACAATTCGGCTATCTGTTCGGGAGTGGCATTTCCCCCCAAAGCGGCTATCGCATGGCTCTTACGAATATTGTTCGCCTCTTCCAATCCCTGAAGCATCCCGTAATAGGCTACTTCGGCCGTATTGGGAATGAATGAGAATACCGAATGATCAAGATCCTGATCTACCGCTTGCAGAATAGCCGGCACCAGGTTGCGCCCCAATCGTTTTCTTTCGCGATAAATATCGCGGTCGCTTCCTCTTGAGAAATAGATACGTTCAAACGAACATTTCTTAATCTGCTTCGGAGCGTTTATCTGCGCCAGGTGCATCTGTCCCTCTTTATTAATCAGGATTCCCTGCCCCGGTTCGAGCTCTTTAATCGAATCGATCGCCACACCCAACGCAGTTTGAATTACCGGGCGTTCTGAAGCCACCACGACAATCTCATCGTCTGCGTAATAGAAAGCGGGGCGGATACCCCACGGGTCGCGGAATGTAAAAGCATCACCACTACCGGTAAGGCCGCACATCACATAGCCACCATCCCAACGGGGGCTTGCCGAACGTAACACATTCTCCATATTCAGATTCGCTTCAATCTGATGGGTAATATCCATTCCTTGCAATCCTTCCGACTTTGCTATCTGAAACAAACGTTCTACCTCGCGGTCAAGACGATGGCCGATCTGCTCAAGCATGATATAGGTATCCGCATACTTACGCGGATGCTGGCCATCAGCCGTAATTTCATCAAAAATTTCATCTACATTGGTAAGGTTGAAGTTGCCGCAGAGTGTGAGACTCTTGGCGCGCCAGTTGTTGCGGCGAATAAAAGGATGGACGAAAGAGAGGCCCGAGCGGCCTGTAGTGCTATAGCGGAGATGACCCATATAAATCTCTCCGGCAAAAGGAAGGGTAGTTTTGGCATAAGTGGCATCGCGCAATGTTTCTGCATCGATATCCTTGAAGTTTTCATGGACGGCAGCGAAAATATCCGTGATCGCACCCGAACCCATCGCGCGTTCGCGAAACAGATATTCTTCACCCGGATGCGCTTCCATTTTCAGACATGCAAGTCCGGCACCTTCCTGCCCCCGGTTATGCTGCTTTTCCATCAGCAAATACAGTTTGTTAAGACCGTACATCCAGGTACCATACTTCTCCTGATAATATTCGAGTGGCTTAAGTAATCGCACCATGGCGATTCCACACTCATGTTTTAACTGCTCCATTGATTTTACAGTTGTCTTTAATTTTTGAAATTATGTTGCAAAGATAAACTAAAGGCTGATTTTTCTTAGCAAAGGGTTAATGTTTTTAAAGATATTAAAGAGAATAGGTCAAATAAAAAGAGAGAACCAAAGGCTCCCTCTTTTTACCCCGTGCGGGTATCTCTTTAATACTATAACAATCCCAGTGCTTTTTCTACCACACGACCTTCCGAAAAAGTGGCTTTCACATCAATAATCCGCTGATTCGCACTTCCCCGATAAGGCAATGAATTATCTTTTTGAGCTAATACAAACGGGCCATCCACGACTACATCCACCTGCGCGATACCCGGCAGACCACAGATATCTTCCCAAAGAAAACCTGTATAGAGCCAGATATTTTTGGTTGGATACTCCCGGCGGATCTGATCACACAGCTCCAGCACCGGCTTCCGGTTAAGCGGCGATAACGGATCGCCCCCCGAAAAAGTGATTCCGGCGATATAATCCTTCTGCAATTCAGTGAAAAGTTCACCGAGAGCACTCTCATCAAAACAGATGCCGCTATTGGCATCATGGGTTTGCTGATTATGACATCCCGGACAATTATGAATGCAATGGGACAGCCACAGAACTACACGTAGTCCTTCCCCATTCAGCATATCGCATTTGGTAATATTGTGATAATTCATTTGTATATAATCTTTTTTTAACATCAAGGTACAAATGCGCCATTTATATACCGGAGGTTGGGTATCTCAACTTTAGGTGAGTTATGGCGATTTCATTTGTTATTTTCCTCTTTCCTGTTATTACATTGAAACCCGTTCTTTAATCTCTGCCATTTTCGCCTCGTTAAGAGAGGTATCTCCCTTTACGCGCGAATAGCTCAGATAACCGTTCATACGGTCGATTTTAGTCAGGTTTTCGCTGCCACATTTCGGGCATTTATCCAGATTCGGTTCCTGATGGCCACATTCATTGCAATATGAAAGCGCCAGGTTCACCCCTTCATACAATCCCATTTTCATCGCACGGCGCAAAAGCGTACGGATGGCGTCGAGATTATATTCGATCGGATAACGTACATACTGTATCTTGCCTCCGTTAAACAGATTCCAGAAACGATATTCCAGATCCTGTTTTTCAACCGGGTTGATATCTTCTGTCACATGACAATGGAAGCTGTTTGTTGTATACGGGCGGTCGGATACGCCGGCAACCACGCCGAACTTATCGCGGAACTGCTTAATCTGTAATCCACACAGAGATTCTGCCGGAGTGCCATATACGGCATACAGATGGCCATCGGCCTCTTTGTATTCGTTTACACGCTTATTGATATGCTCCATCACTTCGAGCGCAAAGGCGCCGTCTTCACGAATCGTCTTGCCGTTATACAGCATCTGAAGCTCATTCAATCCGGTTACGCCAAATGAAGCGGTCGCCGATTTCAATACAGGGGCTATCTCATCATGCGGGCTCAGCTTACCGCCCAGGAATCCACCTTCACAATACGCCAGCGGATGCACAGAGGCTTTCATTTTGCCCAGATAAGCATAGGTGCGAATGTGTACCTTGCGGATCATCTCCATATAGAAATCGAGCAACTCGAAGAAATCTTTCTTCTCGTCACGTGCCTTGGCCAGAATCATAATCAGATTCAACGTTACGGCACCTACGTTAAAACGTCCTGTAAATACGGGAGTATCATTTTCATTTGCAGGGTGCATTCCGCCCTCCTGATACCATGGCGACAAGAACGCACGGCATCCCATCGGATATACCACCTGCTTATATTTTTTATAGATCGACGGTACATATCCCTCTCCGCTCAATGAAAGGTAGTCGGGGTACATACATTTGGATGAACATTGCACGGCCAGATTAAATAAATCTTCCGATTCGCCCCCCTCTCCGTGAATCGCCTCGTCATAAAGGAAAATCAATTTAGGGAAAAGCACCGGTTTACGGAAGCCTTCGCGCCCTTGTCCACCCATACGCACTTTAAGCACTGCTTCTGAAACGATTTTCTCGAATTTCGAAGTACCCAGCCCGAGAGCGAAAGTGGTAAACGGATAATCTCCGCGGCTCGAAGCTACAGAATTCAACTTGATTTCAAGCCCCTGAATACCCTGCTCAAGATCACGACGCGTTTTTTTCATCGCCCATTTATCAATCACAGTTTCATCAAGCGGCGCTCCCGACTCGGTAAGCATCTCGGCGATCTCTTCACGATAACGATAATATGTTTTTTCGACATAGCGTGCCAACAGGTCGTCCACACGCGTAGACCAACCACCATACTGCATTGAAGCCGACATCATAATAATATCGCCCAACACATCGCATGCCGTATCGATTGATTTCGGTTCGTTATACCAGATATTCCCCATTTCGAACCCGCCTGTCATCACCTCTTTCACATCGAAAAGGCAACAGTTCATCGTATCGCGTCGGGCAGCCTTATCGTGAATATAAATATATCCGTCGCGGCAAGCCGATTTTTCTTCAACCGTCAGAAAAAACTTATTGTAAAGTTCTTTGTTCAGCTCATTATAAACCAGGCTTCGCTTGGTAGAAACCAGCGCACAATCGGTATTACTGTTTTCCTTGTCACCACGATACATGATCACCTGTGCCTTGCGGTATACCTCATCGAGCATTCCTACAAAATCCACCTTATAGTTGCGGTATTCGCGATAACTCGAAGCTACCTGATGATTGATTCCATCAACCGTTGTTTCTACAATGTTATGTAACTGAAGGACGTTAATCGAATGGATATTGTTCTCCCGCAGGTAAGACTCCACTTTCTCACAGATCGTGTCAAGCTCATGATGAGTCAGCGTAACAAGAATACGCTGTGCACTTTTCACTACCGCATTGATAATCTTGCGTCTATCAAATCCGGTAGTAGTACCGTCGCGCTTAATAACTTTTATATTCTCCATAAATACACTTTAAAACAGCTGAAAATTCCGGGGGCAAAAGTATAACAACTTTAGCAAAGAAAGTACCCCCGGGAGAAGTTTTAAACATAAAATCTGCTCTCAGTATACAGTTGAGAAAATAACTATTTTTGCTCTAAAAAAATTAAATGACGGGCTTATTTATAACTAACCTACTCTTGTAGCCACTACAACGCCCTCCAGATTATAAATAGCTTCACCGATGGCCACATCTTTCGCCTTTATCCGTACGAGCGTAGGTTTATCAGGCCCTTTACGTACATAATTCCACACATCTTCATTAAAAGCCTGGGTTTCATTCTGCGCCGGCAATTCTACATATACCAACGCATCGGGATCAAGTTGCAAACCCTCCGAAAACAAAATTTTGTCCATAATTTCAGATTTGAATTTTATAGAATAACATTCTGAAAAAGGTTTCGGTTGAACAAAAAAACTTATTGTTTAAACAGCTGTTATATAAGTAAAAAGCATAAATAGAGTATTTATACTTTAATGTAAAAACCAATTATACAAATGAAGACACTTATTTCAACCTTAATTCTTTTGTTAGGCTTGTTGTTTGCATGCAAACCTACTCCCAAGCAAGAAACCGTGGTAAAACCGGTTGCCGACACAACGCAACATGTTGAAAACCCGGTACCGCAAGCGTGGCAGCGCCTTACCTCGATGGTAGGTGAGTATATGTATGATTCCGTAATCTTTAAGCTACCTGCTGTACGCGACAGCTTAAAGAACCTGTTAGGTCCGGTCTATCCGGATATGGTAGCGAACTGGAACGTTGCTTCCGAGCTGAAACGCACAAACAACATCCTGTGTGTTTCCGGTTGCAAACGAAACGCCTGTTTTAGCAATATGTGGATTCTGATGGTAGATATCGCTCACAGTGTAATGAACGTTTATCATATTCAGGACAAGAAGATGACCATCTATCAGGGACGGCAGTTAATCAGTCTTCCGGAAGGATTGGAAAACTATATGAAAACCATGAAGAAAAACGGCAATGTAGCCGAAGGTGACATTGTGGTCAAATAAAAGGTTTGTATAAAATTAAGGAGTTTCAAAAACTTATAATAGAACCAACAGCACCGATTAAGTGTTTACAATGCAAATGTCAAACTCAATACATAAGATTATGATTGAACATCTTAATGAAGAAACTTTCCGCGAAAAAGTCTTCGATTATACAAAAAGTCAGGATTTCAAATACATCGGTAAACTTCCCGCTCTGATTGATTTCTATGCAGAATGGTGCGGTCCATGTAAAATGGTTTCTCCTATTCTGGAAGAACTGGCTAAAGAGTATGATGGAAAAGTGATCATTTATAAGATCGACACGGATAAAGAAGAAAAATTAGCCGCCATGTTCGGCATTCGCAGTATTCCGTCTTTATTGTTCGTTCCGGTTTCAGCAGGTCCTACTATGGAACACGGGGCAAAGACAAAAAAACAGTTCGAAGAATTGTTTAAAACCCTGTT
>JAVVPN010000072.1:0-14557 GCA_036655755.1 Bacteroidales bacterium
GGTTCGAGTCCAGCTTCCGCAACACAGGAAAGCGCCTGAAGATCGAAAGATTTTCGGGCGCTTTTGTTTTATTATATTTTGACTAATCTAAAATATAGATTATCTTTCCTATAATAAGCAATGTTCATACCATGAAACTTAAAAAACGATTTCTTTTAGCTGCAATCTATTGTAGCTCTTTCGGAATGCATTCATTGTATGCTCAGAATATAAACGAACTGATTTCTTCCGGAAAATATTCTGATGTAATAGAACGATATGCCAACCATACAGACACACTTTCAACCCAGTCTTTATTTTATGTGGGGGTGGCCTATCATTACCTGAAAGATTATACGAAATCTATTGCGATCATAGACGAATGCATAAGAAAAGACAGTACGGTGCTTTCAGCCTATGAACTAAAAGGGAATACCCTCGCATTATTGGGCCAATATGAGGAAGCGCTGCGCTGTTTCGCTGCGGGACTGGAGATTGATCGGGAGGATGCCTCACTCTACACCCAGATGGGTATTATTCATTATCAGTCGAATGAGATTGACAAAGCGTTGGAATCTTTTGATACAGCACTCCTGATGCCCGACTGTCCGGTCGATGCTTATCTATATTGTGGTTATATTTATACGGATCTAAATAAGTATCCGGAGGCTTTAGCCTCATTCTATAAAGCACGCGATTTAGCAGCCGACGATCAGGATCTCTATGTACACATATTATTCAATATCGGATTAATCCATTCTCTTAACAGGGAGTATCAACAAGCAGAATCGAATTTCCGAGAGCTTCTCTCACTCAATCCGAACGACTATCATGCACAATCAAAACTGATTCAGATCTATTATCACAATAAGGAATATGAAAAAGCGAAACCATTGAAAAAGATTTTATATGATGCCTATGAAAAAGGAATATTACCCGAAAATATGGCTGATATGTTTTGTATTGATCAATTTCCTTATGGCGATTATAACATCATGGTTTTCGAACGTTATGAATCGGGCGATAAAGATAAAATATATTTCAAAACCAATTTCTATATGCTTGATTCGAAGGGAGACGTAGTGATGCGTTTACAGACAGAGTATTCGCCCTATTCTAAAGCTATTACAGGTACGCCTTATCTCTTATGCGGATATAAAGACAATACACACTTGAACTTTGGAATTGGAATTGAAGAGGATACCCCTTATGAGGAGTTAAAAAAATTTGTGATTGAGATTTTAGACAACCAAGTCAAACCGGTTGCATCAAGTACGTTTTAATTCGTTCGGGAAGAAACAAAAAAACGCATTATTAAAAACACAACTATAACAAAAGAGCGAACGGGAAATAATCCGTTCGCTCTTTCCGTTTTATTTAGTATAATCGAGAGGTTTTGTAATTTGCTTTAAATCACGCCACGGCTCCATCATTTGCTGTATCAAAAAACTACTCTCACAAAAATCATACACCGCTTTCACCGGATCCTTGTATGAAAACGCATCCTTCAGGTTAAACAGGAATTCTTTCTTTGAAGCATCGAAGAGTGCTTTGGAGGGTTTCAACAGATTTGCATTTTGCCCGATAGCTGTCATAAACGGATAGGGCAAGGCATAAAATGCCGGTTCAGGATAGTTGTCATCGCCCGGCCAGAATCCGCATTCGAACAAACGTTCGTCAAATGCATATTGCGAAATTGCGTCATGCGAAGCGTATGGAGCGCTTTCGCCACTATATGCACAACAGGCCAGGTCAATTGCTCCGAAGTAAAAAGAAGGATAGGTTACGCGGCCTCTGAACGGTGCTATAAACCGCATCAATCCCTGGTAAGCGAATAACATATTATCGAGCCACATCACGGCGGCTTTCTGATCGTAGGTGTGATGTACTTTATCTTTGGTAAAATCAATCGGATTGGGCACTTCTTGTGGCTTCACATCAATTTTGGTAGGAGCTCCTGTTTGGGAAAGCGCCTCCATAAACGATTGATAAAAATCGGCCACCGACACATCATTCTGCAGAGGAATGATTATTTCCGAATTTCCACATTTAAATTCCACTTTGTTTTTGCGGAGATTAAAATGGATGGAAAACGGAGCGATATCGCCCGGAATCAAATCGGTAGATAGCCCGTCGATGGTTAAGTACATCCTGACATGCCCCCATTCGGGAGATTTGTCATTGCGCTCTAACTTTACTTTGCCTGCCATCTGCAAATACATGTGTAGGGTATCTGCGGTTTCCTTCCATTCGGTATATGACAAAAATTCTTTGTTAATCATCGCATCCATAATTCTGTCTGTTTTAATAAACATTCGCTGCTTTTCGGGCAAGGTTGGCGAGTAGTTGATCCATTTTTGCTATAATTGGATTATTAACTAAATTACCATACAGTTGAGCCCGTATTTTCATTTTTGGAAATGCAATCCAAACCGATCCTTTCGCATCTTGCCAAACTGCCATTTTCAGAGGTAACTCTACACAAAAACTCGGTTCTTCCAACATCAGGTGCGTTCCAACCAGTGGTGAGCCAAAAACAATCACGCGGGTCGGAGGCATTTTCAATCCAACCTCCTGTGCATTTCTTTCATGATCGAATTGGGCAAAAACGGGTGTACCCGCTTTTTTTAACTGCGCTTCAATACGAGCCATGGTTTCATCTACACTAAATGCACTTTCATAGGTATAAAGGATCGTATCATTTACTCCGGCAGACATCGACAAGCCGAAAGCGGAAGCAATCCGTCGGGCCAGATTCGTAAAATCGATATTCTCTTTATTGGCAAGTAATGTAACACAAACCAATTCGGAAGCTCCCGTAAAACGGCTGAGATAAGATGAAAACCCTTTGACGGAGCCCTTTATATCCATAAAACCGTTATGGTTGGTAAATTGCCAGCCGGCCATAGCAGGAACTACTTTGCCGGACTTTAATGTGGTAGCACTATAGATTAAGGCTCTGTTTTCGGGCTTTTTAATCAATACTGATCCTGCTAAAGCAATATCCCACAAACTGACATCCCTGGCCGATGCCCATAAACCGGCAAAACCCTTCAATGCTCCGGATGGAAGAAGTGGCTGCTGATGTAGTGTATCATCATAACCTACGGCATTTTCTGCCGGATCGATATAAGCCTTATCTGTTTTAAACAAAGCATGCAGGTTGTTATTGCTGGCTACCGGTTCTGTAATAAGTCGGGATAAATCATTACTGAAACAAGTTTCTTTTAAGCCCAGATATTCTATTTGATACTTTCTGATAAAATCTTCATAATCACCACCGGTAACCCGCTCTATTACTTGTGCGAGCAATAGAAAATTGGTTGCGCTTTGACGCACCTCGGTTCCACTCTCAAATAACAAGGGGACAGGAGCAACCATTTCGATCAATTGTTTCGGCGTATAGGCAGTTGACATATCATACTTGGCATTATCGCGATAATCGGAAATACCCGATGCATGCTGCATCAACTCGAACAAAGTAATTTGCTGCCAGGCAGCCGGAATCTGATCATTCAAATACTTTCCGAGAGCATCATAGATATTCAGTTTATCTTGCTCATATAATTGCATGATTGCAACAGCAGTATACCCCTGCGTAAGCGGCCCAATCGCCCATAGGGTATTGGTTGAAGCCAGTCGTTTTTCGCCGATATCACACAAACCATATCCTACCACACGCGGAATATAGGGTGCTTGCACGATTGCAAGAGTCAAACCCGGAATTTCATGTTCCTTCATGAAGTTATAAATCATCTCATCCACAGATTCCTGTTGATATGCTACAACGGATGCGCCACGCCCTTCTTCCGGTAAAATAGTATTTGCCATGAGTTTAAATTCATTAATCGATAATAACAGGATTAAAAGCAGCCATTCTACGTAATGTATATCATTTCTCCGCATCCGGTCGCTGATTCATTTCTGCCAGGAACTCAGTAGTTTCGTATACTTTTTCTGCCAAAAGTGAAAAATTGATATAAGCAGCCTGATCGGCATCTATACCGGGTAATTTAGCAGAAGCTGTAGCATCAAAAATAACAGCAGCCTCATACCCTCGTTCCTGCAATTCACGTAAATGGGATTCGGCACATAAATTGCCCGACATACCGCAAATCACCACTTTCCGAATATTACGCTTGCCTAATTGCAAAATCAGGTCATTATTTTCGGGCCCATAGATCTTATGAGGAGAAGTGACGATAATATTTGTACCGCCATAGATATAAGGCTTATAAATTTCTAACCAGTCGGCACCGGAACCCTCAAATCCTTCATCTGTATGCGGGCCTACCCGTTCGAACATATTCGTTTGATGCATCAATGTTTCAATCGGACCGCCGAATGCCCATTTATGATCGTGTTTATAATAATAGTGGGGAGAAATAAACACCAGCATTCCTTTTTTTGCTGCTACTTCAAATATTTTAAGCAGGTTTTCTACTGTATGGTTCTTTGTAACATTTTCGCCAAAAGCACCCCATCCAATCCCGTCTTTACTCAAAAAATCGTTTTGAGGATCAGTCATAACAATGGCTGTATGTTCGTCAATAACGAACGGAGTTTCAATCCCTTCCATCTGTTTTTACTATTTGAGTTATAAATAAAAATTTGAATTATAAAGGAGTCTGTATCCTACTTAGGGTAGAACATAAGGTAACCGGAAGTGTTTGAATTACAGCAATAAAAAAACAAAAAACCATTTCAAATTGCAGAGTATAAGAATACCACTTTATAGGATTTATAATATTTTTAAGTAAACCATTAAGAAAACGGATTGTTATTTAATCAGACAACCGAAATAGAGAATAGTTTTCTATTTGTTCTAAAAATATTGAGTTATGGAAATTAACATTGGTGAACCAAAAGAATTAATGCAATTTAGCATTGGTATTCTTAACAAGTTATTGGCAGATGAATTTGTATTATTAGCAAAATCATGGAACTTCCATTGGAACATTGTGGGTCCTTCATTTGGATCTTATCATAAGTTTTTAGAAGATATCTATAATGATGCCATTAATAACGTTGATGACGTAGCAGAACGTATCCGTACTCTTGGTGGCCGTCCATTGGGTTCGTTAAAGGAATATATGGCTAATACGCGCCTAAAAGAATATGATTACAATCAGCCTCTACCGGACGGATTAGGTATGTTTAAGATTTTGTTGGATGATTATGAAACCATTATCCGGGAAATCAGAAAAGACCTGAAAGACCTTGAGGCACAACAGGTAATGGATGAGGGAACTATGAGTTATTTGCAGGATCTCATTTATCGCATGGGTAAAAACTGCTGGATGATTCGTGCTCATTTGGCTTAATCTTTATTTATTATAAGTCAACAAGATTACAACATAAAGTCATTTTCGATCAATGCCGATTGGAAATGACTTTTTTAAATAATTTGAATTATGAGTTTAATTGAAGATTTGAAATGGCGTTATGCCACCAAAAAATTTGATCCGACAAAGAGGGTTGATAGCGTACAGCTCGAAAAAATAAAAGAAGCAATTCGCCTTGCTCCTTCTTCTTTGGGTTTACAACCGTTTCAGGTGCTACAGATTACCAATCCGAATTTACGGGCTCAATTGCGAGAGGTTAGCTGGGGACAGTCGGCTATTACGGATGCAGACATATTGCTTGTTTTTTGCAATATGACAGAAGTTTCAGACAATTACCTGGAATATATGGCTGATCTGATGCAGAAAGAAAGACATGGATCGGATGAATCGAAAGCCGGATATTTGAATTTCGTGAAAGGCTATATGCATAGTTTAACTCCTGAAGAGATAAAAGTATGGAGTGCCGAAGAATGTTATATTGCGGCAACTATTGCGATGGCAGCATGTGCCGAACTTCAGTTAGATAGTTGCCCGATTGGAGGATTCGACCCAAAAGAATACGACCGGTTATTAAATTTGTCTGCTCAAAAACTGAATGCGACTCTGGTTTTGCCGATCGGCTATCGCGCTGCCGACGATGAATATCAGTTTGTGGCTAAAGTAAGAAAGCCGATGGATGAGCTGTTTCGAAGCATTAAATAGATACTTAAAACGGGTTATTGATATTGATAATCAGTAAATATTATTTACTTTGTTGAGTAACTAATTCTGATACATCATGCAATTAATCCGTTTTATCCGTTTAGGCTTTGTTTTATTTTTATTGGCGTGCTGTTATAGTTGTGGATCACTACTCTCAGGCAATAAAACATGGCTGAGTATCCAGCCAGGAATGACCTATCAACAAGTACTAAATATATTAGGAAATCCCGATTATCGCCGTTTCAATTATCAAATCGAAGAATGGGAATATATAAAAACGAACCTTTCCGGTAACCAAACGGTGATATTAATTGGGTTTTCAAATGACAAGGTAGTAAACATGAATAGTTTCCCGGTATCGAATCATTCATGCCCCATCCCTGTCGAAACACGACCAACACCGCCGGTAGTATGCCCTGAACCTTTTGTTCCAGCCATTCCGCAGCCGGAATATCCATACCATGCAATCAATAATCGGGAGTTTGAACAACTATATCAGAAAATCAAAGATGCCGCGTTTAAGGATGAACAGCTTAAAATGCTTAGCGGAGCTGTCAGAAACCGTCATTTTACCTGTAAACAGGGATGTAAACTAATCGATATTTTTCCATTTGATACCGAAAAGATGAAAGTTATCGAACTAATTACACCTCACCTGACAGATGGTGAAAATTACGAAACGATTATCGAATCGCTTACTTTTTCATCGAATAAGGAAAAAATACGAAAAGAGTATTGGAAAAAATAACAATAAAATACTTCCTATAAAAAGCAAATCCCGTCGCAAATCACTTTGAAACGGGATTTTTTGATTGTCAAAAATTCAACGAAATTGCGAGGGAAACATTTGTTATTAATATACTGTGTTCTGAGGATCGAAGTTGGTCCAACCGGCCATCCAGTTATCATTTTCGTTCGCAAATGCTCCTACGTATGATACGCGATCGAATCCTGAAAGTCGGGCATCTTCAAATGAAGCTGCATTTAAAAGAGGACTCCCTGCCATTGGGCCATAATTTGCATTCGATTTTAAGCTGTTGGGTTGTTTCAGATTTAAATCGGCAATCGCATTTAAATTTTTATTTCCCTGCGCCAGGAAGAATGTAGAAGAAAATGAAGATTGTGTTTCATCCAGATTCGAAGCATCGGTAGAGAGTTGATCTTTGAATGATTTATTTTTGTCAGATCCAAGGATTGTCATCCCTGCAAAGACATTGTTCTTCAGACTTAAATCGCCGTTTGAAGCCCAAGTTTGCACTTTGCCGCCTTTATCATTTTCAAGCATAATACCTACCGGATACCCCATGGCAACCGAGTTGAAACAGTTTAGTTTTGAATTACGACGGATTTGCATAGCAGCTTGGAAAATACCCAGTTTGGCTCCATTGTCCGGATTGATATTGCCGGCCGTAATATAAGATGCATCGTTTACGAAAGCCTCATCCTGCCCGATCGGGCCTACAAAAGTCACATTGCTGAATACGGGAGAAGTAAACGGATTTTCAGTACCTGCGGTTGAATTGTTATCGGATTCGAATCCGTTTGAACAAGAGGTATCTGCAATACGTGGGTTTTTCACGCTCAACAAAAACTGAAGGTTTCCGTTATATCCGTTATCAGTATCGAATTCATCATCCCATCCATGATAGGCAACCAAATATTTACAGTTTACCGATCCACCGAACCATTCGAACGAATCGTCGCCTGAATAAGAAACCTGTACATGATCGACTGTAGTGCCGCTACCTACCGAACCGAAAGTGATACCATTTATCTCTTGATCGGGTGCAAACGGAATACCGGCAAATTCTACGCGAACATAGCTCAATACGCCTGAGTTATCATCTGCTTTTGTACCTCCATGGGTAGAGCGCGGGCCCCCTTCGATAATCTGAGTGCCTTTATTATTTAATCCTTCTCCGCATAGAATCAATCCGCCCCAGTCGCCGGGACGACGATTGCCGGGAGCCATCGAAGATGTAAATACAATCGGTTCGCTTGCTGTACCACGGGCAATCAGTTTACCCCCTTTTTCTACGATCAGAGCCGCCTTGGTAGCCTTATCGCCTTTAATTACACATCCCGGTTCGAACGTAACGGATGTTCCTTCTGTTACGTATACCCAACCAAACAATTCGTAGGTTCCTTTTTTAAACACGGTATCGCGCTTGATTATGAACTCCTGATCACCATTGCCGATTACGCCTTCAGCAAGCACTTCGGGCTGATTGTCCGAATCGGATGAGCAACTGCTGAATGAGATCAGAGATACCATTGATAAAGCGATAAGCGACTTAAGATAATTCTTTGTTTTCATACTTAACAAGATTCTTTGTTTACTTATAGATTAACCGAAACACTCACATTAAACGAGCGGCCGGGATTAAATGATTTTGTTACCTGAGAACGGTCGTACACATGACCATCCTTTTCAAATTTCGGGAACTGCTTGAACTGTACGCGCTGGGCCAGTAAATCGTTGGCAGACAGTTTCAGTTCAACTATACCGAACTTCTTACTGAACGATACATCGATAGCATTGCGTGGCATCTCATATGAATCGGGTATATCGTTGTTTATGCTTCCGCCGTTGCTGGTGTCTACACGCCCAACGCCGATAATTCGTTTTCCGATTCGGTTGTAAAGTACGGCTGCATTCAACCCATAGCGCTGATTCTGGTAATAGAGTCCGGCATTGATCAGATAAGGCGACTGACCCTGCATCGGACGATCTTTTTCAAGGCTGTTTTCATCGAACTTCACATTGCTTTCGATCAGTGCGGCATTCAGATTTACACTGAAATCGGCTAATCCGATAAACTCAAGGTTTTTACGCAGTTCTAGTTCAATACCATAGTTGTTGGCCTCTTTGGCATTTTCGAATGTATAGGTGTAGCTTCCGCCGGCATCGAGGTAAGTCCACTCAATCGGATTGCGGAAATTCTTATAGAATAAGGTTACCGAAATAAGTTCGCCCGCCGAAGGATAATATTCGTAACGCAAATCGAAATTACGGATATAGGCCGTTTTCAGGTCGGGGTTACCTTTTACATCGCTGAAAAGATCGAAGTCGTAATATACCGAGTTGGATACTTCACGGAATTCGGGACGATTAACAGATGATCCGTATGCGGCTCGGGCTATATGGTTTTCATTAAAACGATAGGCCAGATTGAGGGACGGAAAAAAGTGACTGTCGTCATATGACTTGGTTTTGGTACGGTCGCCGTAAATGCTTGTATAGCTTTTCAACTCCATCCGGTTATATTCAAACCGGCCTCCGCCGTATAACTCTAATTTACCGATCGGCACAAAAAGCCCCAGGTAAGCTGCCCCCAGAATATTATTTCCGGAATAAGAGTTACGGTTATCGGTATCTTCATAGATATAGAGTTTATCCCGGCTATAATTATCGGGCTGAAGTATCTGACTGACTACGTCCTGAAAACCGAATCCTAACGGAAGATTTTTTTCATTCCAGCGATAAAAGAACTGACGATTGTTATAATCGCGGGTACGATATTCACTGTATATTCCTGTTTTAAGGGCCGGCTTAATATTCCAGATATTAAAATCCTGCTTGTAATTAAAGGCACCCGAAAAGATATGCTCATTCAACCGGCTGAAATCGCGTGATATTTCGTTCTGGTCAATCATATATTCGCCTTTGTGATCGGGATACGAAGTTCCGTCTTCCTCTTGCAGTTCGATAATGCGTCGGTCGGGCTGATGTTTATTGGCAAATGAGTAACCGGCATTCCAGTCGATTTTACGCATCCTGCGATTGTAAGTACCGGTAAACTGTCCGCTATAAGTAGTACGGCTAGTATAGAGATATTCCATTTTACGCTGTCCGTAATAGGCCGAAATATTCTGGTAACCGTCGCGGGTAGTGTAACGGTCGGCTCCTAACTGATTGAAAATATTCTTGAATTCGTATTTGTCGCCGGCACGCGGTATAAACGTCAGATTAAACATTCCACCCAGACGTACGGTGCGGTCATAACGTTGATCTGTATAGTTATAAAGATATTCCGGACTGTCTTTCTGGATATTATAGATACCATAGCGCGAATTTTCCATATCGGTATACGTCTTACTACCATTGGCATAATTCAGCGCCCCCAAAATGGCTACTGTTTTTTGATCGGCGAACTGAAAATATCGGTTCACATTCATCCCTAATTTCAAATCGGCAACAGGTGTATACTTTTTGATATTCCAGTCGTTATTAAAACCGTTGCGGGTGAATTGTTCCACTGCATTCCGGTCGTTATTGTCGAGGCGCTCGGATGTTACAAGATTGATTGATTTGGAGCGCTTGCCATTGTCGAATCCGAGCAGATCGGTTGCGGAACCCGAATTGCGGTAAGAGTCACGGAAATGGGTCTGATCATTGATTGTAGTTCCCACCGATACTGAGAAAGAGTTCTTTTCAGGTACATCCTTGGTTTGAATCTGGATAAAGCCACCCGAAAAATCAGAGGGTAATTCGGGGGTCGGCGATTTTATCACCATCATGTTATCGAGCTGAGAGGCCGGTATAATATCGAATGAAAACGCACGGCTATCTGCCTCAGAGCTTGGCACACCGCTGTTGTTTATCCATACATTGTTATAACGCTGCGAAAGTCCGCGCACCATCACAAACTTATTGTCGATAATCGATATCCCGGGGATACGCCGGATTACGCCGGATGCATCTGAGTCTTGATTTTTTGTAATTTGCTGGGCGGAAACTCCGGTTTGTACCAAAAGGCTTTTTTTGACTGTAGTAAGTAAAGCCACATCCGTATTCTGCTTCATCAATGCCATTACCACTACTCCCTGCAAAGCCTGACTTTCGTCGGCCATCTCTATTTCGACAACGGTCTTTTTATTGGCTTCGACCGTAACCTCTTCAAGAACGACTGTTTTATAAGAGATATATTTTACAACCAACTTGTATTTACCTGGAGAAAGTCCGGATAGTTCAAATACGCCATCCAAATCGGCTACCGTACCAAGCGAAGTACCTTCAATCTGGATGGTAGCTCCCATCAGGGGATCTTTCAGCTTTTGATCAATAATGATACCGGCTATTGTTCCGGTCACATCCGAATTGGCCATGATAGAGGCGCCACAAGTCAGAAACAGGATTACTAAAAAGAAAATCCGGGTAAAACACCTTTGCATAAATCGTTGAATAATAATTACATTGCAAAGATGGTATACCCGAATTACAAAACGGAGACATTGACGTGACGTCTTTTTTAAGAAAATATTTAGAAATTATTACAAAACAATACCAATACCTGGTAAATCATTCAACGTAATCTTCCCGTCAACGATTTTCATACCGCCAAACCGATCGTTGGTAATAAGCAAATTTCCATCGAGATCGGCAAAATCGGCCATCGGAGACAACTGGGCCGCTGCGGAAATCGCACAGGAAGTTTCGGTCATGCAGCCGATCATTACACGCATGCCTAATGCATGTGCCAATACAGCCATTTTATGCGCTTCGCGCATACCGGTACATTTCATTAATTTAATATTGATGCCGCTAAACACCCCTTGCAACGAGGCGACATCCGATAATCGCTGCACCGATTCGTCTGCAAAGGTGGGCAGCGGGCTATGGGCGGTAAGCCATGCCATGTCATCGATACACTCTTTAGGCATTGGCTGCTCAACCATTATGGCACCCTGCTCCTTCAGCCAATGAATGGTTTCGAGCGCTTCTATACGGTCTCGCCATCCTTGATTCGCATCTACTGCAATCGGAAGATCGGTTACCTGACGAATTGCCTGAATAAGTTCGCGATCGCCTTTTATACCCATTTTCACTTTAAGCAATTTAAAACGGTCTGCTACCTCTAAAGTTTTATGCCTGACCATATCGGGAGTATCAATCCCGATGGTATAGGTAGTATACGGAGTATTGGCTTTATTCAATCCCCAGATACGATACCAGGGCTGTCCGATCAACTTTCCGACCAAATCATGCAGAGCAATATCGATTGATGCTTTTGCCGCTGTATTTCCGGGAGCGATCGAATCGACATAAGTAAGGATATCGTCGATGCAAAACGGATCGCGGAAGCCTGAAAGATCAACTTTCTGCAAAAAACCACAAACTGATTCTGTAGTTTCGCCCAGATAAGGCGGCATACTGGCTTCGCCATAACCGATTAACCCTTCGTATTCAAGGGCTACCTGGACATCGGGGGTATAAGTGCGGGAATTCCCGGCAACCGTAAAGGTATGTTGGAGTTGTAACGGGTAAGAACAGAACTTTAATTTCATTTATATATACTCTATTTTTTAGCACTCTGGCAGAGATTCCCTCTCATAAGCCGTGATGTATCGTCATTATTTTACTTTCGCCTGAATGCGAGGTAACAGAATTGTTTTTACATATACGAATTCCGGTGCTACTAGCAAGGCTTTCTTACACCAGGATAACGCCTCATTATTATTGCCGACAGCTTCATAAGCTACGGCCAGTGTAGACATTACGTTAAGATACATCCAATCGGTAGATGCAATCTCTGGATGCGCCATAAAATAGTCATATACTTTTTTATAATAAGTAATGGCTTGCTGCTTATTGCCACCCAAAGCTTCCGGAAAATAAAACAGAATATTTGCGTTTGCCAATGCAGCCAGATAAAGAGTCGGATCTGTTTTTAAAGCCTTTTTGGCTGTACTCATCATGCCCCCCACCTGAAATGGGGCCTTTACCGGAGAAATTGCAATCTCATAGGCGACAAACATGGATTGTAACGCTAATATCCGTGGATCATTAGGGGCTTGGCGCTGTAATGGATTAAAGGTTTCGTTTGCTTTTTTACTCCATTCAGAAGCTTTGTCTTTCTGCTTGATATCAAGTAAATGACCTATATATCCATAATAACAGGTCATAACCTGAATCCGGTCCGAAAAAGTTCCGGTTGGAGAAAAAGCTTTTGATTTTAAATTTTCGATCATATTGGGCCACCCGCTAAAATTCCTTTCTGCATAGGTATCATATGCATATTTCTTCCAATCAGTTGCAGAAATGGATATCCAGGAACCAAGCATAATTATTCCGATGAAAGTACGTATAAGATATTTCATTTATATATATTCTATTTTTTACATCAAAGTATAAGTACGTCATTTATATATCCTTCGTTAAGTATCTTAACTTTAGGTAGGTTATGGCGATTTCATAGTGTATATGGCTATAAATAGCCGAATTTAAATAAATTGTTATGGATGGAAAGAGAAATAGCCGGAAAATCAATTCGAATCAAATATTTTTTCTAATTCGGTTTCTAAAGCCTGATGCCGGATACCACGTGCTGTGATTATACCCTCCGGATTAATAAGTATCGTATAAGGTAATGTCTGAATACCATAGATCAGAGCCGCATCACACTCCCAGCCACGTAAATCTGATAATTGAAGCCACGGCATCTGAAATCGCAGAATACCTTGTTGCCAGTCCTCAAAACTACTATCTAGAGAGATCCCTACTATCTTAAGCCCTTTTTGACTGAATTTATTATATATATTTTTTAAGTAAGGTAAATCCTGCTCGCATGGCAAACACCAAGATGCCCAAAAGTCGAGTAATACCCATTGATTCTCTTCTATTAAAGAACTGAGGGTTACGGGTAATCCCTGTAGGTTATTCATTGTAAAATCAATATACTGATTACCCACCGCCACTTTTTTTTCTCTGCGCAATTGTTCTTCTACAATTTCCACACCATGCATGGTACGGAAATAAGGACCGGCATTGAGTAAAATCGATTCTACCTGATTGGGCGTAAGCTGCGAATATGATTGTAAAAAAACCAATCCCCCAGCGACTGAGTTACTATTTTGCAAAATAAAATCATACGAAAGTTTATTAAGCTCATTTCTGACAGAATCATACCATTCTTGAAATGCATTCTGAATTGAATCTGTCATTTCATTTGAGATTGACAGCATTTGGTATTGAGTAATCAGATTACTGATTCTGCTTTGATAATAATGGAGTTGTTCAAAATAATCATGTAACTGATCATTTTGCTCTGTTCCGGTCACATAGGAAACCGTATCGATAAAAGCCTGCAAATTACCAGCCTGTAATACAAACACCAAAGGGGCCAACTCTCTTGCCTTTTTATTGAGAAAACTCAATTCCCGGATAACAGGAGCTTCCTGTTTTCCTTTAAAAACAAACTTTGTGTCTTTTACCAAGGTACTATCGATCGTAACCAGTTTATTATCGAGCATTTCCTGCAGATAGATGTATTCGCCGTCTAATGAATTGTCCCGAACGCTCCCGTCAATTTGATAATTATAATTTACCGAACAACCATACAGATATAACGACAAAACTATAAAAATGAAAAACTTATTTCTCATCATTAGTTAAGATTGTATTGTACAATATATTGAAAATATTATAACAACCTTAAATTTAGTTTTGTTTGCTATTATACAGATAATGAAATAAAAAAAGCTGTTCCCTTGTGAGGAACAGCTTTCTATGGAATATTCTAATGAATTAC
>JAVVPN010000073.1:0-8312 GCA_036655755.1 Bacteroidales bacterium
AGCGTGACCAACTAATTCAGCTTTCCCGTCAATTAGAAGAAGCCACTCATGCAAAACTAGTCTTCTTTACGAATATATCGCATGACTTTAGAACACCCCTCACATTAGTGGCTGATCCGATAGACCAATTACTGCAAGATAGAAGCTTGAACAAAGAGCAGAATATGATGCTCACTATGATTAAAAAGAATGTAAACATCTTATTGAGATTGGTTAATCAGGTTCTTGATTTCAGAAAATATGAAAATGGAAAGATGGAATACAATCCTACGTTATTTAATCTTGAAAAAAATATACGTGAATGGAATCTTTCCTTTCACGAAGCAGCTCGTAAAAAAGCAATTCATTTTAAATTCGATGTAGCTCCTGCAGCCCATTATTGTATGGATGGAGATCTAGAAAAAATTGAGCGTATTTATTTCAATCTGTTATCGAATGCTTTTAAATTCACTCCGGAAAATGGCCGAATCTTAGTCTCTTTATCAGTGAGCGAACAACAAGAATTACAACTGACTGTATCAAATACAGGAAATGAAATATCAGTAGAGCATATTCAGTGTATATTCGATCGCTTCTATACGATTGATATGCATCATTCGGGGTCGGGTATTGGATTGGCACTTACTAAAGCTTTCGTAGAGTTACATGGAGGAACTATCTCGGTTGAAAGCAACCCACAAACCGGAACTTCTTTTATCGTGCGGTTTATTCAGGCGAAATCAACAGAATGTATCCAACAAAATATCAAAACAACTATTGAAATAGCAGACTTGAATATGCCGTTATCAGAAGAAGGTGTAAACTCAGATGAACAAGACCTAAAAAAAACAACATTGCTGATTATTGATGACAACTTGGACATCAGAAACTACATCCGGTCAATATTTGAAAAAGAATATGCAATCATTGAAGCAACAAATGGATCGGATGGTATTCAAAAGGCTATGAGGTATGTCCCCAACCTAATTATATCCGATATTATGATGCCGGGGATCGATGGAATTGAGTGTTGTAAACGGTTAAAAAACCAGATACAAACCTGTCATATTCCCGTTATTCTATTAACAGCCTGTACACTCGACGAACAACGGATATCAGGTTATAACGGAGGGGCGGATTCATATATCTCAAAACCATTCAGTACCTCTCTGCTTAGAGCTAGGGTTAAAAATCTGATTGAATCACACTCCCGATTGAAACAAGTCTTTGCCGACCAATCTGAACTGTCAAAAGAAGACGTATCTGATATGGATTATGATTTTATTAACCGATTTAAATCTGTCATTGCAAGTCGAATGAGTGATTCGGAATTAAATATCGATATTCTGGTACAGGAAATGGGGATGAGTAGGGTTCAGTTATACCGTAAAGTCAAATCACTGACAAATTATTCTCCCAATGAATTTATACGGCTGACACGACTAAAAAAGGCATCCTTACTTTTAACTTCTTCCGATATGACTGTAGCAGAAATCGGTTATCATGTAGGTTTTAGTTCACCCTCCTATTTTACGAAATGTTATAAAGAACATTTTGGCGAAAGTCCAAGCGAGTTTTTAAAAAACAAGAATCGAAAAACACAGGATTTACCTAGTGTAGAAATGCTACAATAAAAAAAATTTATAGAAGAAATATCAAAAAGGAATGCTATTACTCGATAAATCTGAGACTAATAGCTTTACGGAATATTGATTGCCCGATACGGGCAATCAATAGATAGAAAAAGGGAACCCTTCCGGATTCCCTTTTTCTATTTATTTGATTGCTATCGCATCAAAATTACTTTGCAGGTGCAATACACTCTGTTGGGCAAAGATCAGCACATGTACCACAATCAGTACACATCTCCGGATTGATTGAATAGATATCGCCTTCAGAGATAGCTCCTACTGGACATTCGTCGATACATGTACCACAAGCGATACAATCTTCAGAAATAACGTAAGCCATTTTTGTTAAGAATTTATATGAATTAGTACTAATTTAGCATTGCAAAAATAGAGGTTTTCCCCGAGTGACAAAGCAAAAGCATTTATTTTTTGCTTTTTGCAATTTTTTTATTTCCAACCGAAAAGGAATAAAAGAAGTGGCTGACAATAAAGGCGCTCCTTTCTCGTTATTAATCATTGGAATCATTCAATAATATGGCTATCATCCGATATTTATCCGTTTTACTATTCACCTTTATCTTTTCAGGAATTCTTGCACAGACTGAAAAAGTAAAGAACCTCCCCTATATCGATCAGCGACGTATTCATTTCGGGTTTGTACTCGGAATGCATACACAAGATCTTGCGTTTTCCCACACCGGGAAGATACAGCCCAACGGAGATTCATGGTACGCGGAAATACCGGAGTTTTCCATCGGATTTTCAGTAGGATTGGTGAGCGACCTGGCCTTTACCGAATCGCTCAACCTGCGCTTTACACCTTCCATGTATTTCGGAAATAAAAATGTGGTGCTCCGGGAGGCTTCGAAGGGAACCCGCATCAGCCAGGATATCAAATCCAATTACATCATGCTTCCGGTTCATCTGCGCTACAGCGCACGGCGCGTCAACAACTATCGCCCCTATATCACCACCGGATTCAACCCGATGATCGACATCTCAAAACGCAAAGACACCCCGCTCGTTCTGAACCGGTTCGACGTTGCTTTCGAAGTGGGATTCGGATGCGATTTATACCTCCCTTTCTTCAAACTGATTCCCGAACTGAAATTCAGCCTCGGGTTGGCCGACGTACTGAAACATAAAAGGCCCGATCTAAAAGATCCGGCCCAGATTATTTATACCGAAGGGATAAACAAAGCAAATTCGCGTATGGTGAGTTTATTGTTTTATTTCGAATAACCGGTTTACTTCATCGCCTCATAAATCACCTCTTGAATACGCGTACGGTAATTATCGATCATCAGCTGTTTATTCCAGCGATGCGGATACACCCGATTCGTCAGAAATATATAAATCAGTTTATTATCGGGATCCACCCAAAAGCAAGTACCGGTAAATCCGGTATGCCCGTACACCGATGCCGGAGCCTGTGGCGCGGTAGGACTCAGGCGCGGATTACGCGTATCCGGTTTGTCGAATCCCAATCCGCGGCGTGACTTCGGACTCTTGGTCATGGTAAACAAACGCACCGTTTCACGGGTAAAATAGCGTTCTCCCCCATATTCTCCCTCATTCAGCCACAGCTGCAATAATTTGGCCAAATCACCCGCATTGCCAAACAGACCGGCGTTTCCCTCAACACCTCCCGAAAAAGCAGAAATCTCATCATGCACATATCCCACCAAAAGCTGTTTACGCAAAAATTCATCGTTTTCTGTAGGAGCAATCTTGGTAGAATCGTAATGATGGCGCGGATTAAACATCAGGTCGTTCGCTCCCAGCGGCGCATACAGCTGTGTGGTCAGATATTTGTCGAGCGGCTGATGCGTAATGTTTTCCACCATCTGCCGCAGCATCACAAAGTTAAGACAACTGTAGCGATAGCTCCCTCGGTTCTTTAACGGAAGCGCCGTCAGCTTATGCAGAATGCTATCTTTAAACGTGCTGTTCAGATAAAAGTTTTGGGCAACCTCAATCGGACACTCCTCCGAAAACGAGTTCGAAACCAATGCCGTGCGAAAACGGAAATCCTTGTGAGCATACAGATTCTTATCCGCCCGCAACCGGTAGTTCACATCGCGGGCAGCTTTAAACAAAGGCATTTTCAAACTGTCGAGCGCCATGGCCATCCGGTAAAAAGGGTGGCCCGAAGCCATCCCCGTTTCATGAAAAAGAGCCTCCCGAATAGTCAGTGAGGCTTTATCGGTCCCTTTCAGTTCTGGAATATAACGGCTCAGCGGATCTGCGATACGCATTTTATAATCATCCCGCACTTTCATCACGGCAGGCACCGTAGCGGCACCCTTCGTTACCGACGCAAGGTCGTACAAGTCGTCCAGCTCCACCTCTTTACTGCCCGCATAGTCGAAAAAACCGAACGCACGTTCATAAATGATATTGCCGTTGCGCGCCACCAGCACCTGACAGCCGGGAAATGCTTTTTTTGCCATTCCCTCTTTGACGATCAGATCAATCTTACTCAATACTTTCGAGTCGAGCTGTTCCTCTTCAGGATACACATATCCCAAACGCACCTGATCAAAATGGATACCGGCGCCCGATTTAAACAGTCCCGGCACCGAGACACTCAACGTTCCTTTTGCCGGCAGACCACCGTAAATCACCTCAGCGGCACACTCGCCCGCAAGCTTCGAATTTTCATACGCCAGCACCACACCTTCCGAATCGCCGATCAGGCGCTTGTAAGCCTGCATGCGGTAAGGCGATGTAAAGAATACCAGAATGAACCGTTTCCCCTCGCAAAGCGTCCGCACAAACTCTACGTCCGCCGCTTTGTCCGACTGGATCCCCACGATCAGCAACGATTGCTCTTTGGTCTGGCTCAATACCTGCGTCCGCGAATTCTTGTCGCCTGCCTGCCACGTAAGAAACTGCTGACGGTTATACCGTGCCAGCGTTTTCGGAAAGGCATCCTCGGCAAGGCGCCCCACCGAAACCACGCCGATCCGTTTTTCATCCAACCGCTGCAACGGTAGCAAGGCGTTATCATCCTTCAGCACCGTAATCGCTTCGGCATGCAGTTTGCGGTTGAGCGCACGGGTATGCGCCGTATTCAGCCGTTCGTGCAAACCGTTCAGATTAATCTGATTCTTCGAAGCAGTAAGCCCCGCAATGTATTTATATCGTAAAATCTTCAGACATTTCTCCTCTACCACCGACATCGGCAAGCGTCCGTCGGCAACAGCGTCGCGTACGTTTTTCACCTGCGTAGCCATATTCGCCGGCCCCAACAACACATCGTTGCCAGCCAGCAGCGCTTTCACACAAAAGTCAGGTTGCGACGAAACCCCCTTCATGGCAAGCCCGTCGGTAAACACCAGCCCCGAAAAAGCAAGTTCCTTTTTCAGAATACCGTCCACCATCTTTTCCGACAACGAAGAGGGAACGCCCGATTCGTCCAATGCCGGCACCGATAAGTGAGCGGTTAGCATTCCCGAAAAGCCCGCATCTACGTAATTGCGAAACGGCTCCATCTCATATTCGTACATCCGGGCAGAATCGTGCGCCAACACCGGCAACGTATGGTGAGAATCGTCGGCCGTATCGCCATGTCCCGGAAAATGTTTCCCGACAGCCAGCACCCGCTGCGATTCAAGTCCCGAAGCGTAAGCAATCGATTTACGGCTTACCAAATCTTTCTCTTCGCCGAACGACCGCGTATTGATTACCGGATTGTTCGGATTACTGTTCATATCAAGCACCGGCGCGAAATTGATATGGATACCCATTTCGGCACACTGACGCCCCACTTCCTTGCCATACTCCGCAATCAGCGAATCGTTATTGACCGCTCCCAGCATCATGTTGCGCGGGAATCGCGGCGTATCAGTCAGGCGCATCGCCAGTCCCCACTCTCCGTCGAGCGAGATAAACAACGGCACCTTGGCCAGCCCCTGCGCATAGTTGTTGAGCTCGGCCTGGCGTGCGGAGGTTCCTTTCGAGTAAAGAATCCCCCCGATCTTCATCTCCTGTATGTAACGGCGAATCAGTTCTTTGTTCTGAGGCGTGTTTTTCACCTCCACGATCGGCATAAAAAGTTGGCCGATCCGTTCTTCGGGCGTCATCGCGTCGAAAACCGAATCACTCCATTGCACCATTGCCAACGAATCTGACAAATGACGATAAAGATTGGGTGACTGTTGGGCGAAAGCCCCTACCGTAAGCAATAATGTGAATAATGAACTCAGTAATTTTCTCATCTCAGCGTTTTCCTTTCAGCAATCAGGGAAGTACCTTTATACGGTTATCAAAAACAGCATTCACCTCTTTCCCCTGTGCGGTAAGCTGCTGTATATATTGTATCATCACATCGCGCAGGCGAACTCCGGTGTTGATCCGTTCTTCCGCTTCTTCAAGCACGCTCATGCCCGAATTTCCGTCGGCAAGGTAGTCGATGGTCGCCATCCAGTAAGTCGTATCGTCGTTTACCGGTTTTCCGCCGATCAGCAACGACTCCACCTTGTTGTTCTTCGTCACCAGTTCGCAACCGGCCAAACCTTCACCGCCGATAGCGGCCACGCGTTTGAACAGCTCTTTCACCTCGTCGCCTTCCAGCTCGAGCACCACCAGTTCGTTTTCGAAAGGAAACACCTTAAACACGTCGCCCACCGTAACCACTCCGGCATTGATCGGAGCGCGCAAACCGCCATTGTTCATCAAGGCGAACTGCACCGGTTTTCCGGTAAATTCGCGACCCGCCTGCACCAGGATATCTGCCGTGAAATTAGCCAGCAAACTTTGCGGCTTACCTGCCGCCAACGTCTGCGATGCCGTACCGATCTGCTGGTTCATCACCGAGTCGATCTGTACTTTATACGATTCTACAATCGCCTGCAGCTCCGGATTCGCCAACGAATCAAAAGCCTGGTTAATCACGATTTGTTCGCAGGTAATCTCTTTCACCACCGGCTTTTGCTGGCAGCTTATCAATAGGAAGCCACCCAACAGGGCAGCCGGAATATATTTAAACATAGTCATAACAGGATCGATTTTTATCATTTGCCAAATTCAATATTGATACGGCCCAGGCGGAATCCGCTTTTTCCGGTTTGGGTGATTTTTACCGGCTTACCCTCCTGGTTAGGCACCTCTACGCACCCTTTCAGATCGGTATGCGAGTGTCCGCCGATAATCAGATCCACATCCAGCGAGTTGATCGCCAGCATACGGTCGCCGCGGTTATCCTTATCTTCATTATATCCGATATGAGAAATCACCACCACCATATCGCATCCTGCGTCTTTCAGCTCGCGCGCATATTTGTTTACCGTCTTCACCGGATCGAGGTATTTAATGCCGCCGAAATTCTTTTTGGCGATCAAACCTTCCGGATCGATACCGATACCGATAAATCCGATTTTGATACCCGCTTTCTCAATCACCGCGGTAGGTTTCACATACGGCTCGAGCGGTGTGTCTTTCACATCATAATTGGCACATACGATCGGATATTTTGCCATGGCCAGCAATCGGGCAAGCTCTTCGATGCCGTTGTCGAACTCATGGTTACCCAGCGTACCCACGTCATAGCCCATCAGGTTCATCATTCTTATCTCCACCTCCCCTTTAAAGAAGTTATAATAAGGCGACCCTTGCACGAAATCGCCCGCATCCACCAGGATTACGTTCGGCGATTCATTTTTTATCTGCTCAATCGCCGCGGCACGGCGCACCATTCCACCCTCATCGGCATTGCGCGAGGCAGTTGCCGGATTCGGTTCGATCTGACTATGCGTATCGTTGGTGTGCAGAATGACAATCTCTTTCTGCGCGGCCGTTAATACGCCAAGATTTAATACGACAGCCGACAGCAAGGCTAATCGTTTGAATGTTAAAGACATATTTGTGCTATTAAATAAATAAACAAGGTTCTATACAAAGAAACAAGAAATTTGAATGAAAGACAAATCAAAAACACCCATAAAAGGTTAATAGCAGATCAGGTTAAAAACTCGCCGAAACCGCCCTCCTTGAGCAACTTGCGCACCTCCTCCGACTGAGATTCATTGATGAATATTTTCACCCGACTCTCTTCCAGAACACCACCCCACACTGCATTTAGGGCAGAGTCGTACAACACGCATTCGATTCCATGCGAATCAAGAAAACTTTTAACCAGCCCCGCCTGCGTAGTTTGCCTAAACTGAGCTACGGATTCTACCCCCTGCATGGTCAGTATGTCAAGACGTGAAACGATCGATCTCTCCATAATTGATTGATTTAAAACATCAAACTCTAAGTTAGTAAAAACAAACCATATAAGAAACGATTCGCGATTATACCGTCGCCTATCGGCGCTTGTACCTTTGCTTAATCCTCAAGAGAAACACTTTTTTTGCGTCATGGGGTACACATCTGTTCCCCACGAGGGACACAAGTGTGCTTCATGGGAAACAAATGTGTGCTTCAAGGCGCACTCTATTGTCCCTCTTGAGGCACATATCTGTTTCGCAAGAGGAAAAGAGCGAGGAACAAGCGCCCGAAAGAAAAAGAACACCCGGGTTTTAAGAATTTAATACGCTAATATTTTGTGGTTTAGTCGTTTTTTTGTTCCTTTGCACCGCTTTACGTAATCTCTGGCAGGGAACGCTACTTGTTTACATTACGCAAACATTATTTTTTACACTATAAATATCTATTAAAGATGGATTTAATTAAAATTGCAGAGGAAGCTTTCGC
>JAVVPN010000073.1:8399-14359 GCA_036655755.1 Bacteroidales bacterium
CCCAATCGAATCTCCGTTCATCGAAAGCATCACCGTTAACAAATACGGTAAAGTTCGTCGTGCTAAATTGTACTACCTACGTGCACTTACCGGTAAAAAAGCTCGTATCAAAGAAAGAAGAATGTAATAACTCTTCTCCACGAGAATACAACAAAAAGAGGATTTCCTTTCGGGGAAATCCTCTTTTTGCATTTATACCGGCCTCATCACTCACGAAGCCGGGTGAATCCGCTTACGCGTCATCGAGAAACTCTGGCGATGGAAAATGAAAATCGGAATCGCAACTCCCACTACCAGACCAAAAAGTACGAAAATAGCCGTAAAGCCGTTTTTCAGAAAATCAATTAAGTAAATGCTCGCTTCGTCCGATTCGACCGCATGTAAAAATTTGGTGAGGCCCAATATGCTTTTATAGGCGAACATGCCAGGAATCATCGGAAGCAACGACGGAAAAGAGAACACCTCGGCCGGACAATGAATCTTGCGGGCAAAGGGGATGGAAAGCAACCCGATCAGAAACGCCGCGATAAAAGAGGCGGATGTAATGGGGTATTGTAATGCGTCGCAATGCATCAGGAAATAACGCGCCCCATGCCCTACCGCAGCCAAAAAAGCGGAGATCGCGATTGCCTGACGCGGAGGATTAGAGATAATCGCAAACCCGATTGCCGCGACGGCAGCCAGCAACCCATCCATCAGAATTGCCAGAAAAAAAGAAGAGTCTATCATAATGCACTGATATTAGTAATTAATAAAGTAGCCGAAAGCCCGATGGCAATACAGATTACCAGCAGTGTGGCATTGATAAACCGGGATGTCCCGGCCAATACATGTCCGTCGATCACATCCATAATGGAGTTAATGAGTGGCACACCCGGAATGAGGTAGAGTACACTCGTACCGAGCGCTATCTCGGGCGTAGTACCCAATGAGAACAGATACCCCGCACTGGCGATCATGGAAGCTACAAAAGAGGAAAGGGTAAATACCGCCAAATGATTCCAATGGCGATGCATCAACTGCTGGCGCAGATAGAATCCCCCCAGCGTAGCCACAAACACCAATCCCATCGATACCAGGTCGCCTTGGAACAACCGGCAGAAACAAGCGTTGGCACACGCTACGAGCAATAAAACGGTAATATCTTTTTCGCGCGGGCGGCTTACAATTTCGTTAAATCGCGACCGGAGATCCTCCAGCGAAAGATGCTCGTCGACCGCCTGCCAGCTCAGTTCGCTCAGATGCGCGTTCATCGCAAAATTGAGCGCCGTGGGCTTCATTTTATTCACCGTAGAATAGCTGTGCGTATTATCCGCATCGCGTACGGTGAGGATGACGGTTTTCTGAAAGATAGTCATGTCGGCACTACAACCAAATGCCTCGGCGATGCGCGCCGTATTTTTAACGACACGGGAGGTTTGAACGCCCACACCCATCAGGCAAGTGGAATAATCGGCAAGAAACCGCGAAAGTTCTTTTAAGTGGGTATGTAAATCCATAAATAAGGGTCGGTTTATTCGGGCGCAAAGGTAGCCCTTTGAAAGAAAGAGCATACATTTGTAAAAAGGAAAAAACCTATCATATCCATTGATAAAAACGATTGATCAACGATGGAATTACGACAGTTAAAATACTTTTCGCAGGCAGCGGAGGTACTCAATTTTACAGAGGCGGCACGCCGGCTGTTCATTACCCAAAGCACACTTTCGCAGCAGATTAAACAGCTCGAAGAGGAGCTTGGGATACCGCTTTTCGACCGTATCGGGAAGCATGTGATTCTGACCGAAGCGGGAGAATCGTTTCTGCCCTACGCACGCCAAACCTTGCAAAACTCGGAATATGGGAAGCAAAAATTACGCGACCTGCAACAGATTCATTGCGGTACGCTGCATATCGGGGTAACGTACAGCCTGAGTCCGCTGCTGACAAACACCATTATGATATTTGCCCGCAAGTATCCGGGCGTGAAGCTCGACATCCGCTATTTCAGCTCGTCGGAACTGCTTGCCCGCATCAAAGAACATCAGTTCGACTTCATTCTTTCGTTTCTGCCTCAGCAGAAAGAGGAGCTTTTCGAAACGATGCCGTTATTTGATTCTTCACTGGTAATGGTGGTAGACCGGCGTCATCCGCTGGCTGCTTACGGCAAGGTGAACTGGTCGGTGCTGGCACAACACTCGGTCGTATTGCCGGCGGTAGGACTATCGGCCCGCATGGTGCTCGACCAGATGCTCGCGCATCACCGGGTAAGCCTCACTCCCACCATCGAAACCAACGACGTAAGCCTTATTCTGCAACTGATCAAAACCGGCCATTGGGTTTCGTTTCTTTCGAAAGCGACCATCCTGAATCAGCCCGATCTGAAAGGGATCGCATTGCCCGAAAAGCAGGCTCGGATGCAGGCTTCGCTGATCTGGCTGAAGGATGCCTATCAGAAAAATTCTGCGGTCGCCTTCAAGCAAATTCTTGAAGAACAGGCCGGCAATTATCGGCGCGGATCGGAAGATGCGTTATAATAAAGCTGCTTTTTATTTCAAGGGGCGGGTTGATTTTTTATATTTGTGCTTTAATCTCAAGTTCATATGACCTCATCCGACTCTTTACCGGAACTGAGTTTCCGGGAAAAACTGATCAGAATACTACTTTATGTGGCAGCTACTGCCATCATTGTGTATTTCCTACCGCGCGAAGGAAAATTCCGCTATCACTTTCAGGAGGGACGGCCATGGAAATATGGTCTGCTGACAGCTTCGTTCGACTTTCCGATCTATAAAACCGACGCACAGATACAGTTTGAGCGCGACAGCATCATGCAGCGCTATCATCCGTATTATAAGATGGATAAGTCGATCAGCGAGAAGCAAATCGGCAAACTGGCCGATGATTACCGTGACAAATTACGCAAGTCGCTTTCGGCACAAGATTATCGCTATCTGACCAATTCGTTGCAGATATTGTATAAAGAGGGGTTGCTTACCCCTAACGAACAAAGCGAACTGGAGCGCAACCAAACAAAATCGGTGCGGATACTGGATCAGAACGTATCGAAGCTAAAACAGATCAATACCTTAAAGACGGTGCGCGAGGCGTATGAGTCGATCCTGTCGAACGCGCCTTCGGAAGAGAGCCGGCGCAGCCTGCGCAACAGCAACATCAATTTATATTTACAGGAGAATCTCACCCTCGATACCCTCACCTCTCAGAAAGTCAAGAACGAACTGCTGCAAACCATATCGGCATCGAGCGGGCTCGTTCAGGCAGGCGAGCGTATCGTAGACCGGGGGGAAATTATTACCCCTCAGACCTACAACATATTGCGTTCGCTCGAAATGGTGAATCAGAAAAGGGCCGGCACGGCCGGACAACAATCGCTTACACTGATCGGACAGATACTGATTACATTGTTATTGCTCGGATCGTTGCTGGTATTCCAATACCTGTATCGCCCGGCCATGTTCCATAAACTGCGCGACGTAGAGGTGGTGTTGTTGTTGGTTACTTCTATGATTATGCTTTCGTCGTTTCTGGGGCATTTCCGCTTGTCGAGCATCTATCTGGTGCCGTTTGCCTTGGTACCGATCGTGATCCGAACGTTTCTCGATTCACGTGTGGCGTTTTTCGCCCATATCGTAACAATTACGATCAGCTCGTTTTTGGCACCGTTCGCCTTCGAATTCTTCCTGCTTCAGGTAAGCGTGGGGATCACTACGATTTTCAGTCTGAAAGAACTGACGCAACGTTCGCAGCTGTTGAAAGTGGCAATCTTCGTATTTCTGACCTATTCGGTGGTCTATGTGGGCTATACGCTGATCATGGAGGGGGACTGGGATAAAATCAACCCGACGATGTTCGTTTATTTCGTAATCAACGCCACGTTGCTTTTATTCGCATACCTGCTGATTTTCATATTGGAGAAGACACTGGGTTTCACTTCGAACGTAACGTTGGTGGAATTGTCGAATATCAACGCCCCTTTGTTGCGGCGCTTGTCGGAAGAGTGTCCGGGAACGTTTCAACATTCACTTCAGATTTCGAACTTGTGCGCGCAGGCGGCACGCCGTATCGGAGCAAACGTACAGCTGATACGAACCGGTGCGCTTTATCATGACATCGGCAAATTGCAGAATCCGTCGTTCTTTACCGAGAACCAACACGATATCAATCCGCATAACCAGCTGACGATTGAGCAAAGTATCGGAATTATCAAACAGCATGTAAGCGACGGACTGAAACTGGCACAGAAGGAGAAGCTACCGGAAGAGATCACAGCGTTTATCGCCACTCACCATGGTGCGGGCACCCTGAAATATTTTTACAACAAATGGCATAATGAGCATCCGGATGAACAGATCAACGAGAATATCTTTCATTATCCGGGCCCTAACCCATCGACCAAAGAGCAGGCGTTGCTGATGATGGCCGACAGTATCGAAGCGGCCTCACGAAGCCTGAAGGATTACAGCGACGATTCTTTCACGAAACTGGTGAACAAACTGATCGACACCCAAATCAGCGAGGGAATGTTTAACAATACGCCGCTTACTTTCCGCGATGTGCAAATCATCAAGGAGGTTTTCATTGAGCGACTAAAGACGATGTATCATGCCCGTATCAGCTATCCGGAACTATTGAAACCAGAAGGTAAATAGGGTTTGCTTACTTGCTTTTTGCAAACAAACTTACCTCGTTTTTCATGCCGAATATGGTGCCATTACGGCTTAGGAAAAGGAAGAATGTAAACAACAAGGAGAGTACACCGGAAATAAAAAACGGGAAGTTATGCTTTTCGTCATGGAGCAGATGCGCAAGGATATCGATCAGATAAGGGGTAGCCCAGATACTGAGGTAACAGGCACTCATAATCCAGCCGAACGCTACGGTACTTTGTTTGCGCGAGGTAACGTTTGAGGTTTTATTCCAGATAAGCGGCTCGATGGTTCCACCGGTAATACCGGCGCATGCGGCCAACAGGTAATACCAGCCCTCGCCGTTTACCAACGGGAAGAGCAGCAGGCAAAGCGAGATGACCAACAATACGAATGCCATGGTGTATTTCTGAAAGAAACGGATCATCCCGTTAATGACAAATGCGGTCAAAGCCTGCACCATGAAGAATATCGCGACCAAACTTCCGCTGATCGTAGTATCGATGTGATGTCCTTCTAACAAGAAGGGCAGGTTAAGCGGTATCTGCAGGTTGAAGAACATGACGATAAAATAAAGCACCATCAGCTTTATAAGCCCTTTGCGGTTGATACCATCTTTTCCGAGTGATTCGGCAATAGGGGAAACAACTGATGTCGAGGCCACCGAAGGCTTCGGAGCAACACTGAAACGCAGAAACGGAGAAAGCAATAAAGGGATGATTGCGATTGAGTACACCCAGAAAGAGGAGTGCCAATTGACGGCTGCCAACCAGCCGGCAAGGAAAGTACAGATTACCTGCGCCGCATTGGAGATACCCGAACAGATACCCATCTGCTTTTGCCGCTCGGCTCCCTGAAACACTACGCTTGGTAATTGGGCGGCCAGTGGCACAACAAACCCCGCTCCCAACCCCAGAAATATACTCACCGCCAGTAAATAAAACATATTATCGGCAAACTGGTATCCGATTGCCGCCAATATAAACACCATGCTTCCGATACGTATTAAGGTTACACTGCTTTTGCTTTGGGCAAGCTTACCGACAATAATCACAAAAGGAATCAGCAACAGATTGGGCAACGATATAAGCATATCGATTTCGGTTTCACCCACATGCGGAAACTTCTGCTGAATAGCCGGCAAACTGGGTGAAATGGCCAGCCCGGTGATACTGGTAAGAATCGAAACGGACCAAATGGAAAGTTTCAGCATCATAAATGCCAAGGCGGGAGATTCTTTCAGATAATCTTTTGACATACCTTTTTTATTTAATCAACATATTCCTGATAGGAAGGTTCTTCCTTGTTTAAATA
>JAVVPN010000074.1:0-14239 GCA_036655755.1 Bacteroidales bacterium
TGAAAAAGAATTAACGCTTCGTTAGATTCTGAACCATCCTTATTGAAAAGGTGTAAATAGTTTGATACATTTGTATAACAATCATTTCTTTTAATAAATCCTTATCCAATGCAAGACGTTTTTAATTACGGGCTTTTGGTTTTCACCTCTTTTTTTACGTTAGTCAATCCGATTAGTGCGATGCCGGTATTTCTGGGTCTTACTTCTGAAATCGATCAGAAAAAACGGATAGAGATTGCGCGCAGGGCGGTTATCGCCGCCTTTATCATTATTATGGTCTTTGCGTTTTGCGGACAGTTTTTATTTAAGTTTTTTCATATCTCGGTGGACAGCTTCCGGATAGTAGGGGGTGCCATCTTTTTTGTGATGGGATTTGATATGCTTAATGCGCGGTTATCGCCAATCAAAGGGCAGCCTTCTGAAATTAATACGGCGGCACGCGATATCGCGATTACTCCTTTGGCTATTCCGATGCTTTGCGGGCCCGGGTCGATTACGAATGCGATCGTGTTGATGGAGGATGCGCAGACCATTACGCTGAAACTTACTTTTGTAGTGAGTCTGGCGCTGATGATCTTACTGACCTATACCATTTTGGCCAGCTCGTCTAAAATCGTGAAATATCTTGGCGAGACGGGTATTAACGTGATGCTTCGTTTGATGGGACTGATCGTGATGGTGATTGCGGTAGAGTTTTTCTTATCGGGTATCCGTCCGTTTATTATGAGCGTATTGGGTAAATAAAAGCCTTTCGTGCTGCAACTATTCTTTCGGGCAAATTGTTTATACGACAAACGATTAAGGAGGATTTTTTATGAGCAAAGAAGATATGGAAAAATTGGTAACGCTGGCCCAGTTTCATGAAAACGCAGAAGCGGGGTTGGTTAAAAGTTACCTCGAATCGCGGGGCATCGAGTGTGTGATTAACGATTCGATTTCAAATCAGTTGTTTGGCGGATATATCGATATGTCGGGTATTCAGTTGGACGTGCTTGAAAAAGAACTCCCCCATGCCCGGAAGGCAATGGAGGAGGGTGGTTTTGAGGAATATCTTGTTTAAACGCTTATTCCGGTAATAAAAGCGAGCTGTCGCCATAGCTTAGGAAACGGAATTCATGATCGAGTGCATACTGGTAGATTTCCTGCCAGTTGCCTTTGATGAATGCCGAAATAAGCAGCAACAGGGTGCTTTGCGGCTGGTGGAAATTTGTTACGATTCCTTCTACGATTCGGAACGTATAGCCGGGCGCAATCATGATTTGAGTGGCCGTCAGCAATTTGTCGGTCTGATGACGGTCGAGGTAATCGACAATGTGCTGCAAAGCTTCTTTTGCCGGCATCGTGTATGTTCGTGCATAGGGTTGCCATTGGGTAACGCGTAATTCTTCGCTTGTTGCATCCGGATTTTCCGCAATGGTGACGCCGATGTAATATAAACTCTCGAGCGTACGTACCGAAGTGGTACCTACCGCTATTAACTTTCCTTTATTGGCGATGATCGCCTCAATCAATGATTTGTTTACTGAAATGAATTCGGTGTGCATGGTGTGGTCCGATATCAACTCGCTTTTTACGGGTTGAAACGTACCTGCTCCCACATGTAGCGTGAGTTCTTCGCAGCGAACATCGTGCTTTTTAAGATTCTCGAATACTTCGGGTGTGAAATGAAGTCCGGCAGTCGGAGCGGCTACCGAGCCCTTTATTTTTGAATAAACGGTCTGGTAGGTCTCTTTGTCGCTCTCTTCAGTATCGCGGTTGAGGTACGGAGGAATAGGCAACTCGCCGATCGCCTCAAGGATATCGGCAAAATTGATTTTTTCATCTTCCCAGCTAAAGTGTACCTGATGCGTATTGCCGGTAGTAGCGATTCGTTCGGCTTCGAGTACCAGCGTATCGCCTTTTACAACAATCTCTTTCTGGAGTTTGCCCTCTTTCCATTTCTTCAGGTTTCCGATCATACAGAGCCATGTGCAACCGTGGTTGCTTTGAAACGAAAGGTTGTAATCGTTGGGAGCGATGGGTTCGAGGCAGAATACTTCGATGCGGGCACCTGTTGATTTGTTGAAGTGAAGGCGTGCCTGGATCACTTTGGTGTTGTTGAATACCATCATGCTTCCCGCCGGGATACGGTCGGGGAGTGTGAAGAATTTGCTTTCCTCAATTTTACCACCTTTGTAAATCAATAATTTCGATTGATCGCGGTGTGAAAGCGGAAATTTGGCAATCCGCTCGTCGGGAAGAGGATAATTGTAATCCTCGATACGTATATCTTGTGTTTTAATCATAATCGACGCTCTATTCATTTGAATAATCGCGCAAAAATAAAGAACTTTGGGGATTAAGCCTCTCTCGGAAGGGCTAAATAAATGTTGGTAATTAATAAAGAGATATAGAACAGATGGTAAAGATTGGTGATAAAGTGCGGTTTCTGAACGCTGTAGGTGGCGGAATCGTGCGGAAGTTTGTAAATAAAGAAGTGGTAAGCGTAGAGGAGGAAGACGGTTTTGAAACACCGGTGCTTATCAAAGAGTGTGTGGTGATTACACCTGCCGGAGAAGTAACGGCTGCGGCGCAGGCCAAGGCGGGTAAGGATCCGGTGGTGGAGCTGGACCGTCCGGTAGTGGTACGTGAAGTGAAAGGGGGCGATGAACTGAATGTGTTGCTTGCTTACTTGCCGGAGGATAACCGCAAGCTGGATCAGGGTAAATTTGATTGTTATCTGATTAATGACAGTAATTATTGGGTGATGTTCAGCTATATGAGCAAAGAGGGTAGCGGATGGAAAGTGCGCTATACGGGAGCGGCTCAGCCGAACCAGAAGATTCATCTGGAAACGTTTGGGAAGGCGGAGTTGAATGAGCTGGAGCGGGTTTGCGTGCAACTGATTGCGTTTAAGCGCGACAAAGTGTTTGAGCAGAAGCTTCCCGCAAGCGTGGAGATACGATTGGATACGGTGAAATTTTATAAACTGCACTGTTTTGCATCGAATGCTTATTTTGACGAGGAGGCGCTGATTTATCCGATCGTAAAGAAGGATGTGGCACAGCAGGCTGTGAAGATTGCCCATACGAAGATAGAAAAGGCATTGCAGGAAAAGTTGAGTGTGGATGTGCTTCCGGTAAAGCCGGCCAAGCCTCTTACCATTCGCAACGGAGTGATCGAGATTGATTTGCATATTGATGAATTGCTCGATTCGACCACCGGAATGGATAATAGCCATATTCTGGAGTATCAGCTGGATGTGTTCCGTAAAACGCTGGCTGAATATCGCAATAAGAAAGGGCAGCGTATTGTTTTTATCCACGGAAAAGGGGACGGGGTATTGCGGAATGCTTTATTGAATGAGCTGAAGCGTAACTATAAGCAATATGGTAGTCAGGATGCGTCTTTCCGTGAATATGGATATGGAGCTACCATGGTTACGATTAAATAAAAACGAGGTTTTATAGAAGATAAAAAAGGTTGTAAAAAGAGTGGATGGCTCTGATTACAACCTTTTTTTATGCTGTTTTTATACTATTATTTTCCGTTCAGTAAGATTGATTTCGTCTTAAATATAGGCATTGTGCCGATTTGAGAGGCGCTCTTTGTTGCGTTAGGGATGCGCTGCGGAATGATGAATTTCGCGGCTTTGTTTGCCGGAGCGGCTACGCCACCCACGGTAGCCGGAGTGGTAAAGGTGAATTCGTTAACAGGGCCCCATACTCCGTCTGCATTTTTGGCGGCTGCTATGGCTACTACTTCGGTCGAAGTATTGACCTGATATTCTCCTTGTACGGGTTCATAGTAGAACCAATTGGCCATAGGCTGCGGCGGATCTTGGCAAAGTTCATTTTTAATACCTTCCGGATCCTTGTTGTAGTCGGAAGCAAAGAAGACATTAAATCGGAAGCACGAAGCCTGGTCGTTAGGTGTAAAGCGAATGAATTGGCTTGGTAGTTGCTGGCCGTCCCAGTCCATTAATTTGTAGTCGCCAAGTTCGATGGTTACGCTAGCTTGGCCACTACCACCCAACGCTTTGGTAGAAATATCTATCGAGTTTAGGTCGGCATAGGTGTCGGCGACATCCCATGACTGAGCATAGATGGTGTATTCTGTACCAGGGCTCATATCTTTCCAAGTGAAATCGCCGGCCACCATAAACTTCGCACCCCATGCTTTAACCATATCACCGATATTGCTGAAGCCGAACATCGGGCCGAACATTTCGAATTGTTGTTCGAGAGATCCTTTTTCCATTGCCAGAACTGCAAATCCGCTTACATCTTCATTCGGTTCGAAATGAGCGGTAAAACTGCGTTGTTGAATATCGGTAGGGGAGATGGTAACCTGTGGATTTCCGACAAGGGGTTTGCGCGGAGTGGTGAACGGAGCTTTGCTTACGCTACATGGCGTGCCGAATTGATCCATCCCGACGGTGAGTAATACATAGTTGGTATTTGGATCGAACTGGATTCCGCTCAATTCGCCGCGGGTAAAATCTTCATAATAAACATTGGATGACTCTTTGTCAATATAATCGCACAGAGAAGCTTCTGTATTGAGGCGGTCGGCCAGAACTTTGGGCAGGCAGCTCAGTTTAAAACCCTGGCAGGCTTCGGTGCGGGTAATTTCAACAATTAATTTTTCGAGTGAAACCTCAAGGATATTGACATCGGCCGCTACGCGTCCTTCTATCTTATGGAAGGTGATGCTATCGATACGTTCGGGCAGGTAGCTTTTAAAGTTTCCGGAAGCGTGGTGAATAACCATTCGGTCAGGATGCTGTTGCGCGATTCCTATAAAAGAGGAAAATAGGATAAATGCGGTGATTAAAATATTTTTCATGGTTTACAGAATTTGAAGGTTGAATTGTTGATGGAGAGCAGGTATACGCCGGGGCTTAGGGTGCTGATGTCGATCGGTTGCCCATTCCAGTTCTTATTCATCTGAACTAAAGCGCCATTTGAGGAGTGGATGTAACCGGTGGTGGTTTGGCTTTCGTTCCAGCCTTTGACTATCAGGTAGTCATTCTGGAGAAAAATGGAAGGCGAAAGGGGGGCTGCTTTCGATTGAGAGATACCGGTGGCGGCATCCACGAAAGTGATTTTCTTAAATTCGTCGAAAGGGACATGGATAGAAGTTTTGTCCTTGTTTAAAAAGGACACTCCGACATCGGTAAAGCTGATCTTCTGGATGTTTTCCGGAGCGGTATGCCAACTACCCTCCGGAGTCACCGTGTGCACAACAATGTCTACTTGTGCACTTAAAGAAGAAATGCAGCAACTTATTCCGATACAGATCGCTGAGGAAAGGAATAAAAGTTTCTTCATTTTTTGTGTAGAATTAAATTTATAAAAAGCAAAGAACTAATTCATTAAGCTAGCGGCTTGTATCAAATATAAATAAAAAATACGTATTAAGTGTTAAATTGCAATTTAAATTGATGTATGACAAAAAGATAATTGATCTGCTATTCTCTTTTTAGATTTAATAGCGGCAGAGGTGAGTCTATTCGACATATAGTAAATCGGACATAATGCCGTCTGAGATGAATATGCCCTCTTTAGAAAGCTTTAGTATGCCGGCTTCCTCTTTTAAAAGATTGTCTTCGAGATAGGGTTTTGCCATTTCAAGGCAGTATCGATAGCGCTCTTCGCCGAACCGGAGGCGTACATCTTCCAAAGAGAGTCCCCACATGGTTCGGAGCGAAATTAGAATGAATTCGTTGTATTGTTCATCTGCCGAAAGTATTTCGGTTTTGATAAAGTTGTTTATATCGTTTTCGACTCCTTCTATATACAGGTTTAAATTACCCGGATTGAAATGGCGGTTTTTTCCGTCGTATGAATGAGAACCGGGTCCTAATCCAAGATATGGAACGCCTTTCCAATAGGAGGAGTTGTGTTTTGAATAAAGGCCGTTGCGGGCGAAATTCGATATTTCATAATGTTCAAAGCCGGCCGTCTGAAGGGTGTCGATCAGGATACGGAACATCTCTAAGCTGGTTTCTTCGTTTACGGGAGATACTTTGCCTTGTTGCTGGAGCCGGTAAAGTGCGGTGTCTTCTTCGTAAATCAGATGATAGGATGAGATATGCTGGACGTCGAGCGATAGGGCTTTTTCAAGATTCTTTTTCCATCCGTCGATGGTCTGCCCCGGCAATCCGTATATCAGGTCGATGCTGATATTGTTGAATCCGGCGCGCTGGCATGATTTGACTGCCTCTTCGGCTCGGCCGGCATTATGACGACGGTTGAGAAACTTGAGGTCGTTATCGTCGAAACTTTGTACACCCATGCTGATTCTGTTGAACGGGAAAGAGCGTAGCATGGCGATATATTCGGTTGTTAAATCTTCGGGATTCCCTTCGAGGGTAATCTCTTCGCAGAGAGAGAGGTCGAAGTGAGTTGAAAGTGTATGGAAAATACGTTCGAAATCGGTTTTGTCTAACTGAGAGGGTGTGCCTCCTCCAAAATAAAGTGTGCGGATTGTTTCTCCTTTCAGGTAATCCTTGCGTAGAGATATCTCTTTGCAAAGTGAATTGAGCCATCCTTCCTTTTTGTCCATCCGGGTGTTTGAGAAAAAATCGCAATACAGACAACGCGTCTGACAAAAGGGAACATGAATATAGATGCCTGCCATTAAATGGAATTTTATGATTTGAGAGTAAAGGTAGAAGATTTCGGGGATTGAAAATATACCTTTATTCTTTTTTCGCAGAGATTAAAAATTCGCCAAATTTTAAACAGAAATCAATAATGACTGTTATTCTTTTGATGTAAATCTTATTATTCTTTTCCAAAATTTTCTTTTGATCGGGCTAATGATAACTTGTTTGTGGTCATTAAATTAACTTATATTTCTATTTTCTGTTTTCAAACATATTAATAAGATTGTAATAAGCTGATAAATATTGTAGTTTTAAAATACTATTCTGTTAATAAGGGGTAGTAATCACCGATTGTCAAACTTATAAAGCTAATATTATGAAGGTATATCAATCGAACGAAATCAAGAACATTGCTTTGCTGGGTAGCAAAGGGGTAGGTAAAACCACACTCGCTGAAGCGATGCTTTACGAGTGTGGTGTTATAAAACGCAGAGGCTCTGTATCAGCTCAGAATACGGTGGCCGATTATTTCCCGGTGGAAAAGGAATATGGTTATTCGGTCTTTTCCACCGTTTTTTACGCCGAATTCATGGGTAAAAAACTCAATATCATTGATTGTCCGGGTTCGGACGATTTCGTGGGAGGAGCAATTACGGCCCTGAATGTGACGGATACAGCGGTGTTGATGGTAGATGCTCATTATGGAGTGGAGGTGGGTACGCGTAACCAGTTCCGATATACCCGAAAAGCAGATAAGCCGGTGATTTTTTTAGTTAATCAGTTGGATGTGGAACATGCTGATTTTGATCAGGTGTTTGAACAGCTGAAAGAAAATTTCGGTTCGCATGTGGTTACGGTGCAATATCCGATCAGTTGCGGTCCGTCGTTTAATGCATTGGTGGATGTGCTTAAAATGAAAATGTATCGTTGGAAACCGGAAGGCGGCGAGCCGGAGGTGCTTGATATACCGGATGATCAGAAGGAAAAGGCAGAAGCGTTGCATCAGGCTTTGGTTGAAGCAGCTGCCGAAAATGATGAAACCCTGATGGAGAAATTCTTTGAGCAGGGTACTTTGAGCGAGGATGATATGCGTGAGGGAATTCATAAGGGGTTGGTAGCCCGGAGTATGTTTCCGGTATTCTGTGTGGATGCGGAGCGAGATATGGGTGTGCGACGCTTGATGGAGTTTTTGGGGAATGTAGTGCCGTTTGTGTCGGAAATGCCTGCTCCGCAAACGACCAAAGGGGTGGCTGTGCCGCCGGATGCTACCGGACCTACAAGTTTGTTTTTCTTTAAAACAACCGTAGAACCGCATATCGGGGAGGTTTCTTATTTTAAAGTAATGTCGGGTAAGGTACATGAGGGCGATGACCTTGTGAACGAAAGTCGTGGTGGTACGAAGGAGCGACTGGCGCAGCTGTATTGTGTGTGCGGTCAGATCCGTAATAAGGTGGAAGAGCTGGTGGCCGGTGATATCGGGGTTGCCGTAAAGCTGAAGGATGTGCGCACCGGAAATACACTCGATGGCAAAGGTTGTGATTATGTATTTGACTTTATAAAATATCCGGCTCCGAAATATCGCAGGGCGGTAAAAGCGCTGTCGGAAGCCGATACTGAAAAACTGAATGAGGTGCTTCTGCGCATGCATGAAGAGGATCCGACCTTGATTATTGAACAAAGTAAAGAGTTGAAACAAACATTGGTATATGGCCAGGGTGAATTTCATTTGCGTACGCTTAAATGGCGATTGGAAAACAATGATAAGGTAATGATGCAGTTTGTTGAACCGAAGATTCCGTATCGCGAAACCATTACGAAAGCTGCCCGGGCTGACTACCGCCATAAAAAACAGTCGGGGGGTGCAGGGCAGTTTGGTGAGGTGCATCTGATTATAGAGCCTTATTATGACGATATGCCGCTTCCGACTATTTACAAATTTAATGGTCAGGAATACCGTATGAACGTGCGGGATACACAAACGATAGATTTGGATTGGGGCGGAAGACTGGTTTTTGTCAACTGTATTGTAGGGGGCGCTATTGATTCGCGCTTTTTACCGGCTATCATGAAGGGGCTATTGGATCGTATGGAACAGGGGCCTTTGACAGGATCGTATGCCCGAGACGTGCGTGTGTGTGTGTATGACGGCAAAATGCATCCGGTTGATTCAAATGAAATATCATTCCGACTGGCAGGTCGAAATGCCTTTAGTGATGCATTTAAGCAAGCTGCTCCGAAAATTCTGGAGCCGATTTATGATGTAGAGATTCTGGTGCCCGGAGATAAGATGGGTGATGTGATGAGTGATCTTCAGGGACGCAGAGCGTTGATTATGGGGATGTCGAGCGAGAGCGGATTTGAAAAGCTTCAGGCCAAGATTCCGTTGAAGGAGATGTCGTCTTATTCGACTGCCCTAAGTTCAACAACGGGCGGGCGCGCTTCCTTTACAATGAAGTTTTCTTCTTATGAATTAGTGCCTTCGGATGTACAGGATAAGCTATTGAAAGAATACGAAGCAACCCAAACCGCAGAGCAGTGATTGTCTTTTTAAAAATAACTACAAAAGGTCAATTCTTTTTGAATTGACCTTTTGTAGTTAAAGATAAATTTGTTAATTTTGTGTGCTTATGTTAATTATGGAATTGCAAAAATTTTTCTTTATATTATAAAACAAAACCCGAATAAAGATTGTTTATATAATGAAAACTAAGAAAATAGCTTGTAATGCAGTGTAAAAGATGTGTTATTCGGTATTAATTCCGGATGAATTAAGGATGTATGAAGAAATCAACAATTTGGTTACTTGTCCTGATAATGGGGCTGACATTTATAGGGCTTCTCTACCTGCAAATTAGCTATATGGATGCCATGGTAAAGATGCGTAATGAGCAGTTCGATGAAGCTGTAAAGCGTAGTCTGTACCGGGTTTCAAAAAGTTTGGAGTGGGAAGAAACGCGCCGTTTTCTGGATGAGGATATCGAAGAAACGCAAAAGAAATTGCTCTCATCCCTGAATCGGGACGGCGAGGAAGTTACACAGTTGGAGTATATTCAGAAGGATCATTTTTCGATAATGAATGCCGATGGTACTATTTCCAACTTTGAGTTCAAAGGTTACACAACGGATACCATTGAACGTAGGGTATCGATTTCTCCCAGGCACGGGAGTAATACGATCAGCAGTACATCAAAGGCGATGCAGGATATTCTGAAAGGACAATATCTGTATCAGAAAGCATTGCTCGATGAGGTTGTATTTAAAATATTGGCAAAATCCAGTTCGCGGCCGGTTATGGAGCGAATCAATGTCAAGAAATTAAATGATTTTTTGAAGACGGATTTGCAAAATAACGGTTTGAACTTACCTTACCAGTTCGCGATCATTGACAAGGATGGACATTTGGTATATCGTACCCGCGACTTTAATCCGGAAAAAGATAAAGACAGCTACACGCAGATTCTTTTTCCAAATGATCCGCCTTCACGGTTGAATTATCTGAAGGTGGTGTTTCCGACACAGCGGAATTATATTTTCACTTCCATCAAGTTTATGATTCCGTCTTTCATCTTTACGGTGATTATGTTGATAACATTTTTGTTTACGATTGTAATCGCTTTCCGTCAGAAACGTCTGACTGAGATGAAAAATGATTTCATCAACAATATGACGCATGAGTTTAAGACTCCGATTTCGACGATTTCGTTGGCAGCTCAAATGTTGAATGATCCGGAAGTGGGTAAAAGCCCAACGATGTTTAAGCATATTTCGGGCGTGATTAATGATGAAACGAAGCGTTTGCGCTTCCAGGTTGAGAAAGTGTTGCAAATGTCGATGTTTGATCGTCAGAAAACTACTCTTAAACTGAACGAGCTGGATGCGAATGAATTGATTTCTAATGTAGTGGGTACCTTTACATTGAAGGTTGAAAAGTTTGGCGGTACAATTGAAACGGCCTTGAATGCAGAAGATTCGATGGTGATGCTGGATGAGATGCATTTTACCAATGTGGTATTTAACTTGCTTGATAATGCTGTAAAATACGCAAAGGATGGTGAACCGTTGCATTTGGTGGTACGTACCCGCAATGAAGGAGATAAGTTTGAACTTTCGATTCAGGATAATGGTATCGGAATCAAAAAGGATGACTTAAAAAAGATTTTTGAAAAATTTTACCGCGTACATACCGGTAATTTACATAATGTAAAAGGTTTCGGTCTGGGATTGGCTTATGTGATGAAAATTGTGAAAGATCACAAGGGGATTATCCGGGCGGAAAGTGAATATGGTGTAGGAACTAAATTTATTATATTATTACCTCTAATAAAAAACAAGTGATTATGGAAGAAAGATTGCGTATACTGTTATGTGAAGATGATGAGAATCTTGGCATGTTGCTGAGAGAGTATCTTCAGGCAAAAGGATATATGTGTGACTTGTTCGCAGATGGCGAAAGTGGATATAAAGCATTTTTGAAAGGAAAATATGATTTTTGTGTTCTTGACGTAATGATGCCAAAGAAAGATGGCTTTACATTGGCTCAGGAAATCAGAACTGTAAATAGCGAAGTACCTATTATTTTCTTAACTGCCAAATCTTTGAAAGATGATATTCTTGAAGGATTCAAATTGGGTGGAGACGATTATATTACCAAGCCATTCAGCATGGAAGAGCTTTTGTTTAGAATTGAAGCTATCTTGCGTCGTGTGAAAGGTAAAAAAGGAAAAGAGGTTACAACTTATAAGATCGGTAACTTTACTTTCGATACACAAAAACAGGTTCTTTCAATTGGAGACAAAACAACTAAACTGACAACTAAAGAGTCGGATTTGCTTAGCTTGCTTTGTGCTCATGTAAATGAAATTCTTGAAAGAAACTTTGCATTGAAGACTATCTGGATTGATGATAATTATTTCAATGCACGTAGTATGGATGTTTACATCACAAAATTGCGTAAACACCTGAAAGATGATCCGAATATTGAAATCATCAATATCCACGGTAAAGGTTATAAACTAATTGCTCCTGAAACAGAAAAGAAAAACAACTGATTCGGATAAGGAGACAAAAAAACGGATAAAGCGATTTCGCTTTATCCGTTTTTTTATGTCTTAAAAACAAGACTACTTTTAGTTTTCCAGTTTGTTTAAGAAGATAGTTGCAATTACGCCTAATACGATGATTGCTAATCCTGTAGCTAAAAGAGTGTTTGTCATTGTGTGCATGAACTGAGGTACAGCTAATACTGCAACACCGATAAGGACAAGAATAATGCCCCCGTATCTCATTAATCCTTTCATAATATATTGATTTTACTTTGATATCTTTATGATTGCACAAATAAACTAATAATTCCGGTATGATAAAAATAAAATCACATAAAAATAGCTTTTTTAAGGTAGGATTTTTTGTTTAATAATTGCGTCAGATGTGCGTGTGGTGCGTAAATTCTTTTATTTTTGCGGCGTGAAAACTGTAAAGATAAAAATAAATTAATGTTAATGAAAGCGTCATGCTTATGAGAGGTCTGTATTTCATTTATCAATGGCTGATCCTGATTCCTGTTTTATTCGTGGTGACAGTGATAACTGCTTTGGTAACTATTATTGGTTGTCGGCTTGGAAACGGGGATTTTTGGGGTTATTATCCGGGGCATATCTGGTCGCGTATTTTTTGTTTCCTGAGTTTGGTTCCTGTAAAAGTAAACGGGAAAGAAAATATTCGGAAAAATGTATCGTATGTTTTTGTGGCTAATCATCAAGGGGCTTTTGATATCTTTTTGATTTATGGTTATTTGAATCATAATTTTAAATGGATGATGAAAAAGTCACTTCGTAAAATGCCTTTGATTGGGAAAGCTTGTGAGGATGCCGGTCATATTTTTGTGGATGATTCGGGGGCGAAAGGAGTGCGGACTACTATTCAACAAGCCGAAAAAACACTTCGCGACGGGATGTCATTGGTTGTATTTCCGGAAGGGAGTCGTACGCTCGATGGGCGTATTCATCGGTTTAAACGTGGTGCCTTCCAGCTTGCGCAGGATATTCAGTTGGCAGTGGTGCCGTTAACGATTGAAGGCCCTTATAAAGTAATGAAAAGAGGAACCTATCAAATATTTCCCCACCGGATGACATTGACGATTCATGAGCCGATATTGGTGGATCCGAATAATCCGGATGAAGCAGAGCGTCTGCGTAAAGAGAGTTTCCGAATCATATCTTCTGAGCTGGAGGAAAATTGAGGAATAACCGTATACAAAGAGGAGCCGCAAAAGAAAATCGAAGTTTCTTTTGCGGCTCTTCTTTTGTGTATCGACTTTTATTCGAGGTTATTTGCTTTCAAGAAATTGAAAATTTCACGATAGGTTTGAGAGCGGGCGGCATAATCGGATAGCACCAAGTCATGCAAGCCATTTGGTATGGTTACTGTCTTGGCATTGGGGCCAAGGGTCTTGCCATAGCGTTCGATGTCTTTTACATCTAGTACGGCGTCGCCTTGATTAAATTCAGGAGTCCAGTCATCTCCATATACCGTTTTGTCGGAATGTAGAACTAATACCGGAACCGGAATATGCAATCCTTTGCGAATCTCTTTTTGTCCGGTATATATAGCGCGAATCCATCCTGCCGTAAGGGGAGGAGAGACCGGCATCTTCCAATCGGTATTAAAACTCCATTCTCCATGATATTCTTTGAGTAAGCTTTCCGCGTAACCAGTTGAAAGGCCTTGTGGGATTTTCATATTCGGAAACCATCGCCCGAGGAAGGAAACAATAGGAATTAATACTTTTTCCTTGAATTTGCTTTGATTCATGTCTAGAAACGGGCTATTTAAGACAAGAGCATTAATCGGCAGATTCTGGCGGTTGGCTTCAGCATAGAGCGAAGAGATGAGTCCCCCGGTAGAGTGTCCCATCAATACAATTTCGCGGTTCCCCTCTTTTTTTATCATGGTAATGGCCGAGTCGATATCGGCAAAGTATTCATTTAGGCTGTGTACGTTAAACGGATACTGAAAAGGAAGAAGAGAACGTCCATACTTTCTCAAATCGACGGCATAAAAATTAAAACCTGCCGAGTCGAATTTATGTGCCATCTGATCTTGAAAAAAATAATCGTTGAATCCATGTACATATAAGATTGCACGATCAGACTCCGGGTGTGAGGGCGTTAGTTTAATAAGCGTAGAAACAACTTCCCCTTCATAGTCATTCGCCATGTGAAATATGTGTTTGCTAAAACCATTTCCCAATGTATCAGGGAGATATTGGGCTGAAAGAGATAATGTAAGGAGTAAAAATACCCAAGAAAATAAAGTTTTTTTTCGCATCATTAATCTGTTATAGAATTTAATACAAAGATAAATATCCCACGATAATAAAAATACATTTTATAAGTAAAACCCAGGAATCGGGATCATATGAAATAAGATCGTTGATCCGGAGGTAAGATATTCAACAAAAGGAATATAATGCAGAAAAGGCAGCCATGATGAAAAAAATAAATTATATACAGATGAAAGGTTGAAAATATTTGTTCTTTAATTAGAAATGGTTATCTTTGCGCCGCAATTATGCAATTAAATAACCAGTTTAAGTAAAAACGAGTATGAACCATTACGAAACCGTTTTCATTTTAACTCCCGTTTTGT
>JAVVPN010000075.1:0-4023 GCA_036655755.1 Bacteroidales bacterium
ATGGCATTCCGATTTTTAGCGACAAAATCAATGACTTGCGGATTGTTTTTTTGAGCATAGATATTGGATGCTAATGGGGCCCCCTTGCAAATCGAATCGAGCGCATAGCGTACCGAACTGGAGTTCGGGTGGTCGAAAACAATCTTGATGGTGTCTGTCGAGCCGTCTGGATACAATTGATTCCAGGTACGGATTTTTCCGGTCAATATGTTTTCGAGCTGATTAACGGTAATCAACGTATCGGAGTTCTCTTTGTTGATGATCAGCGCAATTCCGTCGGTGGCAATCTTTACGCTTTTCGGAAAAAATTTCCGCTCTTCGAATGATTTGATCTCAGCCTCCGATAAAGTACGTGTCGTAATAGCTAACCGGACGCTGTCTTGTAAAAACAGATTGAACGCATCGGTTTCGCTCACATACGATGGTACGATTCCTGCCAACGGATACATCTGTTCGAAAACCATGATCTCCTGTTGCATTACCGGCTCGAAGCTTTCATCAATTGCCACCCCGATTACCCCTGTTGTGAAAGTATCGGTAAACCGATCTTTATTTTTATTACAAGAGACCATTAAAAATAAAAACAGAAGGAAGCCGATCGCTTGTTGTTTTTTTAGGATCATATGCTTTAATTTTTTAAACTGCGGTAAAATCTGGAAATTCCATATGCGACAGAGATGATGCCAAACACAGCATAACACCAAGAGGGTAACCAATAAGATCGATCTTCGGACTCAGAGAAAAATATTTTGATAAAATATGCTCCGACACCGATATACAATAACATGATAACGACCGAATAGATTCTTCTGGGGAGATTCGTGTTATATTGTTTGTCCATAATCCTTTAATTAAAGAGTTCTTATTGTAGCCGGAATACAATCGGCAGGGTAAAATATACCGGAACGGAAGTCCCGTTCTGTTTTCCGGGAATCCAGCGAGGCATAGCGTTTACTACCCGTAGCGCCTCTTTGTCACAAGACGGGTCTACCCCTCTGAGCACCTCGGCATTTGTAATCTCTCCAGTAGGCGATACTACGAAACGAATTATCACACGTCCCTGTATTCCGTTTTCCATCGCTACGGCCGGATATTTGATGCTTTTACTTAAATACTCCATGAGCTTCTCTTCTCCTCCCGGGAAAGTGGGCATCTGCTCAACGATCTGATAGGGTTTCTGGGTTTCCTGAGTCTCATTTCCGACATCTTTCACTTCCGCAATATCTACACCATTTACTTCATCCGTTCCTTTTACGTCGGCAATCGAGATTCCCGCTTTGGATGTATTCAGCTCTTGTTGCGCCTTGATTTCCTCTTCATCCCGTACCTCTGCATCCTTCTTAATGACCGGCGGTGTAAACTTAATACTGCTTTTTAAAGGGGGAGGGGGGATTACTTCCACCTTGGGTTGTAGTTCTTTTTGTTTTTCCTCGGCTTGAGGCAAACTCGATAAAGCGGTTACTTCCGTTACTTTCAATTTTTCTTTTTCCGGAAGTACCATTTTTAGCAGCATCGGCACAGTAAAGACGATCAAAGCTACCACCACAATGATCAATGTAGCTTTGTTGTGTCGTTTAACTGATTCGTTACGAAGAACGTACCCTCCATAGTTTTTATTCTTACTTTCAAAGACCAGATTACACCAGTCTTTAGAAGTCAAATCAATCTTATTCATTTGATGTAATTTATCATATTGTTTTACATCTGTTATTTTGCAGAATGGTCAATTTGCTCACTTAGTTTTCCCTGCGCTTCATAATTCTTAAGTAAGAATTTGTCTCCCTCTGTAATATCCACAATCGCATATTTTGCAATACTGCAAATTTGCATTTCATCTAAAACGTCAATCAGATTTTTATTGGTTGATTGGTCGGATGCCTTTATCATCACTACCGGAGCCGATTTATTCTTCTTGATTTCGATTGCCTGTTTTTCATAGTTTTCCTGGTCAATCTTCTTATTAATCTTTTTGTCTTTTAAATCGCGCATTGCCGCAACCACTTCCGTATTCTGATCTAGTAATAGCGAGCGTAATCCGGCCGCATCATACGTTGTCGGTTTCAGAGAAGTGTAATCTTCATAGTTTGGAAGGCCTAAGTAATAATAAAGCTTATTGTCGTCTCCCAGTATCAAGGTGATGGCTTTCGACTCTTTTACTTTTGTTTGCTCCTCTTCCGCAACCTTGTCTTTACTAGGCATACTGATTTCCATTGTTTGCGGCTTACTTAAAGTCGTGCAAAGCATGAAAAATGTTATAAGCAGCATGTTCATGTCCACCATCGGAGTGAAATCGACAAAAACACTCATTTTTTTCTGTTTTACCTTCTTGCCTTTTTTATTCCCTTTATCTTCTATTTCTGCCATAATAATTAATTCTTAAATGCATTTTTATATTTCGGGAGGCAAATTTTTTAAAGAAGTAATCAGATTATACCGGTTTTCACGAAGTTCCTGCAATGAGTTCATGATCATTTTTATGTGTTCGTAAGGAGTATTCTGATCAGCTTTAATTGCGATTCGTAAATCCGGATTTTGACTCCGGGCTTCTTTAATCCATACTTTAAATTCATTATTCGTACTGTCACATGGCACACCATATTCCTTTAATACTTCGTCTTGCTTCTCCTGCGGCAAGGCCAGGAAAGTTTTCATCTGATTAATCGGGATGCCAAATGAATTTTGTAATCTGAATTTTTTCAATTCTTCATTTGAAAAGCTGACACCATATTGCGTACCTACCTTTTTCAAAACCTCAACCCTGTCTTCGGGTTTATCCATACTCAGAAATACATGTCCCTTCGGATCAACAAGTATCTGCAATATATTCGTTTCCGGAATCTTGATTTCAGAAACCGAAGCCGGCGTTACCACCATGACGGGTTCTTTTTGGATAAAAGTGGAGGTCAGCATGAAGAATGTTAGTAAAAGCACAGTCACATCACTCATGGCTGTCATGTCTATGCGGGTGCTTTTTCTTTTGATTTTAACTTTTGGCATAATCGTTTGCTTATTAATGCATGATTATTTCTGAGAAGTCGCAAAAGTCTGAACAATCGTAAATCCAGCCTCGTCTATCCCATAAGTGATTTTATCGATTCGGGCGGTAAAATAATTGTATGATATGACGGCCAAAGCCCCGGTTGCGATACCGAAAGCCGTATTAACCAAAGCCTCGGAGATACCGGTAGACAAAGCGATCGTGTCCGGTGACCCCGCCGTTGCCATTGCAGAGAAGGCTTTGATCATTCCTAATACAGTACCAAGCAGCCCCATCAGCGTACCCAACGTTGTTATAGTGGCAATAACCGGTAGATTTTGCTCTAATGAAGGCAGTTCCAAAGAGGTCGCTTCTTCGATGTTTTTTTGAATGGCTACCACTTTCTGCTCTTTTGTCATGCGGTTATCTTCTTTTTCTTCTGCATATACTTGCAGAGCGCTATGCACCACATTGCCCAACGAGCCACCTTGCCCGTTACATAATTTTTGAGCAGACTCCACGTCGCCTTTTGATAAGGCTTCTTTAATCTGAGTTACGAAGTGTGTCATATTGCCTTTTCCACTAGCCTTGTTGATGGCAAACCATCGCTCGACGCTAAGTATCAATACGGTAAGTAAAAGAGTTTGAATCACCGGTACCACAATGCCACCTTTATAAATAGTGCCAAGAATATTTCCCGGGAGCGGATAGTTATTGGGGTCATTATTCATGAAATTTCCGGAATAGCCGAAAATGTAATAATAAATCAGTAATGCAATAGCAAAGCTGATAACGATGACCAACGCTGCGGAATTTATACCCTTTACAGAAGAGTGGTGATTAGAGTTTGTTTTCATGTTTTAAAATATTTACTGAATCATTTTGTTTTTCATAATTGCTTTTTGAATCTCTGAGAATATATTTATTGTAAATTTTTATTCGTACTAAAACATTAAAAAACAAATAAATAAATCAGTCAATTTGATGATTTATTGAAAACATCAGCAAATGAAAAAATGAGTTTCTTAATCACCTTTTTTATCTGA
>JAVVPN010000075.1:4037-13712 GCA_036655755.1 Bacteroidales bacterium
TAAAAAAACAATTCAAAATTGTATTTGTTTCGCTTCTGAATCCCTACTTTTTTATTTTAGTTTATTTTATACATCATATTGATGATAAGGTATGGAAGCAGGATCGAGCCGCGATTTTTTATATTTTTCACCCTTATTATACGAACGCACTTCATGCCTGTGTGTTATTCTGATAAGAGCGGACTATAACGGTCTGATTCAGTCAATTCGTATAATATCAACAGTATGGATGCCAACTATAAAAACTTCATCGCTTATCTGAAAGCGAATGAAATACGGTTTGAAGATAATGAGGCTGCGAAATTGATCCGTTTCGGATACAATATCGATATGGGGACGATTGAAATTGTTGTGGATTTCGAGCATGAAAAAAGAATAGGGTTCTTCAGCTTCCTTAATATGAATGTAACCGAGCCCCGCAAGCCGCAGGCGCTCGAGCTGCTCAATTCATTCAACGAGTCGCTCAACTACGGGAGCATCATCATTTCGCAAACCAATCAGATCGTATACAAAATCATGTATACCACATTCGATAATATTGTACAAGACGAACAATGGGCCGAAATGATATTCCGCTTATGGAGTATCTCGCGTGATATATATCCTTTGTTCGGCCGTCTGATCTTTACGAATGAAGATGCGCACTCACTATTCGACGAATTTCTCCGGTCAAAAGAGAAGCTCCAAGGAGTCGATCATAAGGTGACTCCCGACAACAGCAATGAAAGTCTGGGTAGTAACGGTAACGGGAATGTGTCTTTCTGGAAAGATTTCCGCGACTGGTATTTACAGAACTGATTCAATCTGTTCCACTATATTCAATTCCCTGAATACTTGCCAGTGTTCGGGGAATTTTGCTTCCAGGCAGAGGGCTTCTCCCGAATGAGGATGTCGCATTTCGAGTCGGTACGCATGCAGAAACAACGGTTCGATCAGCAATGTTTCTTTAAATACCTTATTGTGTTTTCCGTCGCCGTGTACGCGGTCGTTGATAATATAATGACGCAGATGGGCCAGGTGTTGTCTGATCTGATGCCAACGCCCGCTTTTCGGAAAGCAGGCCAGTATCGAATAACGGGCCGACGCATAATTGCCGATCGGGCGATGCATGATAAACCGCTCTTGTGGTACGAATAATGTACGCGCCTCTTGCAGATTCCCCCGGTCGTTTTTCACCGGATAATCCAGATCGATGCTTTCGGGCAGCCATCCTCTTACCAGTGCCCGGTATTCTTTAATCACACTCCCCGAAACGAGCATTTCGCTTAATAACCGCGCCGTTACCGAATCAAATGCAAAAAGCAATACGCCAGAAGTGGGGCGGTCGAGCCGATGTACCGGGTAAAGATGCATCCCCGTTTGCTCACGCAGCAGCTGCAATACAAAAACAGATTCTTCTTCTGCGATACGAGTGCGGTGCACCAACAAACCTCCCGGCTTATTGATCGCTATCATAAATTGGTCTTGGTAGAGGATCTCAAAATTCATGCGGCAAAGATATAAGGAAGAGAATTTATTTTAGTAAATTAGTTAGGTATTTATCATTGAATATAATAGACCTTAACTAACCTAACTATTTTAATCCCATGAAAACAGTAAAGCTTCTAAAAGGGTTTTTCCTGCTCTCTTTAACCACCTTGTCTTGCTCACAAGAAAATAACACCCTTTTTCCTTCCGACGGACATGTAACGTTAAAAGCGGTTCTGAATGAAAATGAAATCACAAAAGTCGGCGATGCGTGGGAAGGCACCGAACATGTCGGCGTATATATGACCGGAGCCGACGATTTTACGGTTGTCGATGATATTTCCAATAAAGAGTTTTTGGTATCTCCGGGAGCCGGCAACATCCTTACGGCAGTAGATGCTCCTTTTGCCTATCCGGCCGATGGACGCGAAGTGAAATTCATCGCCTATTATCCTTATAGCAAATCTGTTACCAACCTCCTCTATAAAATCAATCTGGCAGACACCGGCGTTTCCGATCATGATCTGTTATATGCTAAAACATCCGACGCTTATAATCAGGCTATGGCTGAAGCTGTACCGTTACTTTTTATCCATCAGTTATCCAAGCTGATCCTGAATGTAAAGATACAGTCCGTAAACAATTCCGGCGAAACGATTACCCAGGCCGCTACCGGCTGGAGCGCTTTTATAACTCGCCATGCTACCGCCGATTTCGATCTGGCAACAGGTGATCTCCTAAATATTGGCACCGTTACAACACTCCCCATGTCGCCGATCCAATCCGTTGCCGAATCCATTATTTTACCCGGCTCCGAAGGGAAGGTCATTATTCGCCACGAAGAGAGCGAATACGAATGGAATACTGAAAATATCGCTTTCAAAAGCGGTGTGCAATACACCTATACCATCACCTTGACAGATGCTTCTGAGCGGGTCAGTGTAAAGCTCGAATCTACCATTAAGGGTTGGGATAACGAAGTACATGATATTGAATTGGAAGAAAAAACCGACGAATCGGATACCCCCGGAGCATCCGGCGAGTATGCCGGCAATCTCGATCTTTCTGCTTTTACCCGGGGAGCGAGTGCGTATTTATCTACCGTAACGATTTCCGGTACGAAATATCCGGCTATCAAATTAGGCAGCACGGGTAACTTTGGCAACTGCGAGAGTCAGCCAATCGGAGCGGGCAGTTCGTCGCTCGCCTTTTATGCCGTATCATGGAGTGATAAAACCGGCGCATTAAAGATCTCTGTTAAAAACGGAGGTAAGATTAACGGCAAATCCTCCATAACCGTCAAACCACTCGGTAATGCGGGAGCAGCCGGTGCTTCCGCCGATTATGTTATGACAGTTGCCCCTGCCGATTATTATCAGTTCGGCCTCACCGACGTAACGGCTGCCACTACTCTTACATTTGAAACAATCGACGATGGCGGTGATAAACGAGCCATCTTTTTTGGCGTAAACGTGCAGTAACTTATGAAAGAGGATATGCAACTTTTAAGTACCTTTGCCGCAAATAAACAACAACATGACACCAAAACAAAAAGCATACAAAGAGGAGAATGAACGATTTCTCGAAGAGAATCTGAAGAACGAAGGAGTGATGCAATTGCCTTGTGGCGTGCAGTATAAAATTCTTGTGAAAGGAAACGGCACGAAACCGACCCGTCGCAGCACCGTAAAAGTGCATTATCGCGGTACGCTCATTGACGGCCGTGAGTTTGACAATTCCTTTTCGCGTCGCGCTCCCGAAATTTTCCGCGTCAACGAAGTGATTGAAGGATGGCAGGAAGCATTGATGCAGATGCCTAACGGATCGCGCTGGATGATTTATATCCCTTCTGAATTGGGATATGGCAAGCAGCAGGTTGATATTATTAAAGGATTTTCGACGCTGGTATTCGAAGTTGAATTGTTGGGGGTAAAATAAATATAATTTTTTTTGATAGCGCCGGGCGTGTGTTATCTTTGTGATTAAACATAAGTTATGGGAAAGAATAAGTTACAGAAGTTTGATGATATGACGTCGTATCCGCACGTTTTTCAATATCCTTTCGCGGTATTGAAAGAGCAGGGATTCGAAATGAAAGGAAACTGGGGAAAGAATTTCTTCAAAAACGACAATCCGATCGTGCTTGAGCTGGGTTGTGGAAAAGGGGAATATGCGGTTGGTTTAGCGCGTAAATATCCCGATAAAAACTTTATCGGAGTAGATATCAAGGGGGCCCGTATGTGGACCGGTGCGAAAGCATCGCTCGAAGAGGGGCTTACCAACGTTGCCTTTCTGCGCACCAGCATCGAGCTGATTCATCATTTCTTTGCTGAAAACGAAGTGGCCGAAATCTGGATCACCTTCCCCGACCCGCAGATGAAAAAGGTAACCAAACGCCTTACATCGACCCGTTTTATGCAGCTGTATCTGCAGTTCTTGCGTCCGGAAGGGATTGTCCATCTCAAATGCGACAGTAACTTCCTGTTTACCTACACTTCCGAAATGGTAAAGGAAAACAACTTCCCTGTGCTTTACCATACAACCGATCTTTATCACTCGGATATCAACGATGAGGTATTGCTCTCTATCCAGACCTACTACGAACAGCAGTGGATGGATCGCGGTATTCCGATCAAATATATTAAATTCCAGCCGCAGGCCCGCGATCCGTTCGTAGAGCCCGACGTGGAAATTGAACTCGATTCTTATCGCAGCTACAACCGCAGCAAACGCAGCGGCAATGCGATGGGAAAATAAAACCAGTTATTCGTTTATGGCATTATATCCAAAACTAATTCTCGATGCACTCGAACAGGTGCGCTATCCCGGCTCAGGCAAGAACCTGGTGGAAGCCGGCATGGTAGAGGATGATATGCGTATTGAGGGAACGAAAGTTACCTTTTCGCTTATCTTCGACAAACCCAACGATCCGTTTATCAAATCGGTGGTAAAAGCGGCCGAAGCGGCCATTATCGCTTTTGTTGGTGAACCGATCGAAATCAAAGGCAACATCAGTGTCAAAGCCAAACAATTGGCGCGTCCCGAACCTGCCAAACTGTTGCCGCAGGTTAAAAACATCATCGCCATCTCTTCGGGTAAGGGGGGCGTAGGTAAATCAACCGTATCGGCCAATCTTGCCGTGGCGCTTGCCAAGCAAGGTTACAAGGTTGGGTTGCTCGATGCCGATGTATTCGGGCCGTCGATGCCGAAGATGTTCGGTATCGAAGATGCGCGTCCGCATCTTGAAAATATCGAGGGACGCGATCTGATCATTCCGGCCGAAAGCCACGGTGTGAAGATTCTTTCGGTAGGATTCTTTGTCGATCCGAAAAATGCTACCGTATGGCGTGGTTCGATGGCAGGCAATGCCTTGAAACAGCTGATCGGTGATGCGCACTGGGGCGACCTTGATTACTTCTTGATCGACCTCCCGCCGGGCACCAGCGATATTCATCTGACCATCGTGCAGACCCTTGCTCTTACGGGAGCAGTCGTGGTAAGTACACCGCAGGAGGTTGCCCTAGCCGATGCCCGCAAGGGGATCGATATGTTCCAAAATGATAAGGTGAATGTACCCGTACTCGGCTTGGTTGAGAACATGGCTTGGTTTACACCGGCCGAACTTCCCGAAAACAAATATTATTTGTTTGGCAAAGAGGGCGTGAAGCAGCTTGCCGAAGAGCTCAACGTACCATTGCTGGCGCAGATTCCAATCGTGCAGAGCATTTGCGAGGGAGGCGATTCGGGCGCTCCGGTAGCATTAAATGAAGATTCAATCACCGGCCGTGCGTTTATGCAACTTGCCGAAGAGGTGGTAAAGCAAACGGAGATCCGTAACGCAACGCTTCCGAAAACCGAACGCGTAGAGGTTACAAAGCATTGATATCTTTTCGATAGAATATACAACAAAAAAGGGTGTGCCGAGGCATGCCCTTTTCTTATATAGGTTAGTATGGAATTGAGCGGTCATTTATCCGAAAGCAGCTCCCTAAACACCTCATTGCGCTGCGTGCGCCCGACGGGAATCGATGCGTTTTCAATTTTGAGCATATTACCCTCTATCTCATGGATATGCTCTTTGTTTACGATAAACGATTTATGCACCTGTAAAAAACGGGGCGGCAACAGCTCGCCCATATTCCGTAAGGTGGAGTGGGTAACCACCTTTTCACCCGGAAGATGAATGATTACATAGTTTTCCATCGCCTCAACAAAAAGAATCTCGTCAAACCGGATTTTACGGATCGCATGGTCACTTTTGATAAAAAACGAATCGCGGCCGGCATCTTTGGTTTCGGTAAAGGCGCGTTGTGCTTTATTGACCGCTTTTACAAATCGTTCGAAAGAGATCGGCTTCAGCAAATAATCGCACACATCCAGCTCGTACCCTGTAAGGGCATATTTCTCAAAAGCGGTAGTGATAATCACCTTCGGCGCATTCACAAGCCCTTTCAATAAATCGATACCCGAAAGCAGAGGCATCTCAATATCGAGAAAAACCAAATCGACAGGCTTTTCCTGCAACAGTTGATTGAGTTCTAATGCATCGCGGCATATCCCTGTCAATTCCAGATTATTCAGCCGCTCTACATATTCCTGGATACCCTTTCGGGCCATCGGTTCGTCGTCGGTAATAACACAGCGTATCTTTTTTTGCATACAATTCAATTCTTGGTTTTTCGGTGGTCGGGTAAGTCGATTATCTGTTTAAGAATAAGGAGCGCCGTATACTGTTTCTTTTCGGGGTTCAGTATCAGCTCATAATTTCCGGGATAGAGCAGTTCGAGCCTTTTTCGTAAGTTTTCGAGCCCCAGTCCCGAATGCTTGTTTGCCGCAACAAATTCATCTGCCAATGAATTTATTACCTTGAAATACAGATCGCGCCCCTTGAAATAAAGTGAAATTTCGATGCGATGTTCGCCCCCTTCATATTTAAACGCGTTTTCAACAAATGGCTGGAAAAGAAGCGGGTATAATCGTAGCCCCGGATGCGTATCCTCCAATTCAATTGTCAGTACAAGACATTCTTCTTTCCGCATTTTCTGAAGATCGGTATAAGAGCGAATATAGTTGAGCTCTTGCTGCAGCGTTACCGTTTCGGCGATGGTGTAAAGCTGGTAGCGGAGCAGGTCCGACAAATTCTCAATCGTGCGACGGGGAAGTGGGTTGTCTGCATCGATCTGAAAGTAAATAGTATTGAGCGCATTAAATAGGAAATGAGGATGATATTGCGATTTGAGCAGTTGTAATTCTGTTTCCAGTTTTTCGCTTCGTAACTTTTCAAGCAGTAGTTTATGTTCGCGCAATTGCTCGTCGATGCCGATTGACCGAATCCCTGCATAATAAGCCGTAGAGCACAGTACGGTAACAATCACTCCGATCACATAATCGGCTACATAGTGAGGCAGATTGCCATAGAGATGCAATAACCATACCGACAATAGGGCAAACATGGCGCATATGCAGCCCCACAACAAATATTCCAGCCAAAGAAAGGAGGTCTGGGTTTCGTTTTCGCGGCGTTTGAAATAGCGGATATTCATTTGAGCGATGAAATCGAGCAAATATCCCGCACCGATGCTCCATACGATTTCCGATAGATTAACATATACCGAGCGCTGCCAAAAAATCATGCCGGTCTGCGTATCGCCTACCAATCGGATCATAGCTAATATCGCGAGCCCCAGAAACGGAGGTAAAAACCATTTGAATTTGATTGCCATTGTAGTGCTTTTTACAAATTTATCCGATTCTTTTCATTATCATGAGGTTGCCTGTCTGAATTTTTCCATTTTTTTCCGCGGTTAAAGCTCCATGAGAGGCTCAGCTCAACCCGCCTTTTATCCTGACGCGAGGTTGCTTCGGTGTGAGCGCCCCCGATTTCAATGTTTAGTCCCTCCTGAATGGTGGATAATAAATCGCGTCCCGTCAGTATCAGTTGCAACCGGTCGCGGCAAAAACTCTTGCTGATGCCACACCACAATTCTCCCCCTCCTTTGATACGGGCTCTTCCTTCGGCAAACGGGGTATATAAATTGCCCGAAACCTCGGCACAGATTCCGGCCGGCAAATAGAAATGATTATTTACCTGAGCAATCAGTGCGCTTTTCCCGTGGCGGCGGTTCGCCCCGCCCTCGCGGAAAGTGTATTCGCGGTAATAACCGTTGAGGTACACATTGCATTGCCAGAATTTTGCAGGCATAAACCCCATCAAATTGAGACGCACCCCCGTTTCCCATGCTCTCGGCAGGTTTTCGGGCATAATCATAACGCGGTTGTACTCCTGAAGGATGAAGTTTTTGGTAATCGCGTCTTTGCTATGGCTATAGTAGGGCATTATGCGCAATTTGTTGCGGTACATCCAAATCAGACTTACGGTATGGCTCAACTCTTCCCGCAGCAGGGGATTCCCTTTTTCGAAGGTATAATTATCGAAAATGCTTACTTGCGGGTTCAATTGGTTGTAGCCCGGACGTTTAATTCGCAGGGTATACTGCATCGAAATGCTCCCTTTCTCCGAATATTCATACCGGAGCGATGCGGTGGGAAACAGGTTGAGGTAAGAGCGGTTCATCAAGGTATCTCCGTTGATTTGTGTAAACTCGGCCCGAACACCCCCCTGCAGAGCCAGCCTGTTGATGCGCGTTTCGCCCGAAACGTAGAGGCCGCTGATCCATTCGTTGTAGGTGTGGTGGGTGTAACGGTTTTGCTGATTTAACTTGCTTAGGTTGGTGCGCGCGCCCACTTTGAGCGTGGTTCGCTCATTGAATGAATAGCGGTAGTCGGTTTGCAGCGCGTATAAGGCGACCTCGTTCCGGCTCTCGTCGTGAAATTCAGTATCCTCATCCGGAGTTGCATTGTTTTGCAACAAATGGGTGAGTTGCCCGGTTTTCCCCTTCTCCAGATAATAAATCAAATCAATATTAACCAGTAGCTCCCTTTTGGGCGAATCGCTGTAAAGCAGATACAGGTTATTCGACAGCCGATTGCGCGACGTTTGTTTCAAGCTGTTGCTCACACGAGTGGAGTCGGTGCTTTCGAAGGAGTGAAATTCCGATATGGCATGAATGGGAGCCTTAAAATGGTTCTGATTCCAATTCGTTTCCAATCCGATGCGCACCGGTTTTGTCAGCTGATAATCGATACGTAGAGAGGGTGCATATCCTTTGTTGGTCTGCGTGCGATAGAACGACTGGTGTACGGCATGTTGTGATTCTTCCGGCTCATTGCTCTCGCCCGATATGCGATGCAGAAACAGATCGTTCTGCTCCTTTCGGTAGTAGTAACTCATATCGGCCATCATATAAAAAGCCCCTTTCTGATACTCGTATCTGCCGCTGATATTCCCATTTCCATACCGGCCTTGTCCCAGGTTCGCCGAGAAGAAAAACGATTCTCCCGACAGAAACTCTTTCCTGCGATTAATCCGGATGATACCGCCGATTCCTTCAGCTTCATACTCGGCCGGCGGGTTCTCTATCAATTCGATATTCTCAACCTGTTCGCTGTCGAGCGAATTTAAAAGCACCGACAACTGGTCGCCGGATAACAACTGCTTGCGGTTATCGAGGTATAACAGTACCCCTTTTCTGCCATTCAGCGACAATTCGCCTGCCGAGGAGAGTTGCACTCCCGGTAAACGGGGCAGGAGTTGCGCCATATTGCCTTTGGCCGTCCCGCTGCCCGGCCGGAATATCAGTTTGTCGGCCATTAGTTTTAATACAGCGCGTTGGCCGGTTACCTTCACCTCGTTTAGTTGCAGTGTAGCCGCATTGAGCATCAAGGGCTCCATTTCAACATTATCCTTCAATACGATTTGGCGCTCCAGTGTTTCGTATCCCAACAGCGAAATAGCGAGCATATAATCGTCCGGGTTCATATCTCCGAAGCGGTAATGTCCCAGCGAATCGCATACTGCTTCCGCGATAAACAAAGAATCAGCACTTCTGAACAGCATGACTGTCGCATTCTCCGCAATCACCGCATCCGAAGTATAGACCGATCCTTTTAATTCGAATCCTGTCGGCTGTTGCGCTTGTAGTAAAATCAGGGAAATTTGAGTCGCTAAGAGTAAGAAAATAAATAATGACCGTTTCATACATGGGTTGTTTAGTGGTAGATTTTAATTGATGACTTAAAATTACCGATGCCCGAAAAGGCCCCCAACTTTTTGTGACCAACGGCAGGATTTCATTGATGAACGGGAGA
>JAVVPN010000076.1:0-13667 GCA_036655755.1 Bacteroidales bacterium
GCCGTATTTTTTACCCGTATTAAATGGTTTTGGAGGACTTAATAACGTTTACTATATTTTTTTAAGGAAAGACCTTGCTCTTGGACTATCGTGTAGTCGGAGGGCAGGGTTTTTTCTTTTTGTGTTAAAACGTAAGTTTTGTAAAATTAATTTTATTGTAATTTTAAATGTATATTTGAGCGGGATATTCAAAGCCTCTCGTTATTTTTTTAATAGCATCCCCTATACCAACACTACTTGAAAAACCACATCACTAATATCTATGAGATCGCCATAACTCATCTAAAGTTGAGATACCCAACATACGGTATATAAAGAGCGTATTTATATATTAGTGTTAAAAAATAGATTATATATAAATGAAAGAAATAGAAATTCAAGCCTTATATAATGCTTTATTTGACAAATACTATGCTAACTTGTTATTTTACGCTACCCGCTTTCTGTCGGAAGATGAGGCTGAAGATGTAGTCCAAGATGTTTTTGTTGAATTATGGCAAAGAAGAAATCAGGTGGAGATCGGTAATCAGATACAATCATTCCTTTATCGTGCCGTATATACTCGTTCTATAAATGTATTAAAACACAAACAGGTTGCCATGGCCTATAATTCGGAAGCCGAAGAGTTTTACCGCCATAAAATGGATTTCTATAATCCCGATAAAAATGATGTGATTCGGCGTTTGGAAAACCAGGAGTTAGGACGTGAAGTAGTGGCCGCAATCAACGAATTACCAGATAAGTGCAAAGCTGTGTTTCGGCTCAGTTATCTTTATGAAATGAAAAATAAGGAAATTGCAGAAACGCTCAATATTTCCTTGCGTACCGTAGAAGCTCATATGTATAAGGCATTGAAGTATTTACGCAGCAGACTGAGTCATCTTACTTCTTTTTTTGTTCTTTTTTCTTTTGGAAGTAAGTGTTTTTTTGAAATTGGCTGTTTTATGATTAACGACTTAATAGGATGAAAAAATCAGACCCAACTATATTATATCGCTTCCTAAAGGGAAATACGTCAGAATCGGATTACAAAGCACTGAACGAATGGCTTCAGAGTTCAGAAGAGCATGCCCGTGAATTATTTATACTTCAAGAAGTAATAGACAAGGAAAAAGCAGTATATGACTCGGAAGAACGAGTAACAAAAGCAAAAAACAGATTTTGGCAAACGATAGAAACCAATCAAACCAAATCACATAAAATCGTATTATATAAACGGATTCTCGGTTATGCCGCCATGGTATTGGCTTTGGTATCAATCGGATTAGGTGTCGGTAAGTACTGTGAATCAGAATTGTCGGAAGCAGACTTGATCGTGCAGGTTCCCGCTAACGGGGATGTCAGAGAAGTAGTTTTACCGGATGGTACGAAAGTTTGGGTAAACAGAGGTTCTGTGTTAAAATATCCGGCTCATTTTGCAAAAGACAGCCGTCATGTGGAGCTTGACGGAGAAGCTTATTTTGAAGTTAAACGCGATCAGTCGCGTCCGTTCATGGTAACTAGTGATGCGATGTCTGTTAAAGTGCTTGGTACAATCTTTAATTTACGCAGCTATAAAAATTCACCCCTGACAGAAACCTCTTTAATAGAAGGTGCTGTAGAAGTGCGTGGCAATCGCAATGAAGGACAAATTGTACTTTCTCCGGGGCAAAAAGCAGAGCTCAACCGTAAAACAGGTCGCTTGCAGGTAAAACAGGTCAATTCGAAACTGGATGCTGTATGGCATGACGATCTTATTCCTTTTGAAAGTGCTACGATTTTCGAAATTGCCTCTGTCTTAGAACGGTTCTATCAGGTAAAGATTATTCTTTCGCCTGATATCAGCAACAGTACCTATTCGGGGGTATTGAAGCGAAGTGATAATATAGACAAAGTGCTAAGTTCTCTCAAAAATTCAATACCAATTACATTTCGTAAAAATGGCAGTAATATCTATTTGCAATCTGCACAAAAATAAATAGATAACGCCAATCAGTTACATAATTATAGAATAATACTATGAAGATTAATTCAGCAGGCTTTTTAGGTTGCTTTACTCTTTTATTGCCATTTTATTCATGCAGTAATAAGGGTGATGTGATTGAAAACGAGTATGTTAAATATGTGAATCCATTTATAGGGACAGGTGGTCACGGACATACTTTTCCAGGACCCGTAATGCCCTACGGGATGATTCAACCAAGTCCGGATACCCGGATTTATGAATGGGATGCATGTTCGGGATATCATTATTCAGATACTACCATCAATGGATTTTCTCATACCCATCTGAGTGGAACCGGATGTGGCGATTACGGGGATGTGTTGCTTATGCCAACCGTCGGAAAGCAGGTTTATGATCCTGTGAATTTAAAAAGTCAGCAATTGTCCTGGGCCTCCGGATTCTCACATCAGAACGAGCAAGCTACGCCCGGATATTACAGTGTATTCCTCGACCGTTATGGTGTAAAAGCTGAATTAACGGCAACTCATCGCGGAGCATTACATAGGTATACTTTCCCGGAAAGCAGTGAAGCCGGATTTATCCTTGATTTGGACTATAGTTTGCAGAATCAGAAAAATGAGGAGATGTCGCTTGAGGTGATCAGCGATACCGAAATTATAGGGTCGAAGAAAACCGTATATTGGGCATTCGATCAGTATATCCGTTTTTATGCCAAATTTTCGAAACCTTTCCGATATACCCTATTGACTGATACGATAATGCTCCGGCCCGATGGGACGCCACAGGAAATTTGTAAAGCGCTTCTTCAATTTGATACCAAACCAAATGAAGAGGTGTTTGTAAAAGTTGGCATCTCTGCGGTAGATGCTGAAGGAGCCAAAAATAATGTCTTGACCGAAATTCCTGATTGGGATTTTGAAAAAGTGCATAATGCCGCAGTAACCGGATGGGAAAAACAACTAGCCAAAATTGATATTACCACTTCGGACGAGGCGCAGAAAAAAGTGTTCTATACATCGCTTTATCACACGGCAATATCCCCAAATCTGTTTACTGACGCAGATGGCCGTTATCGGGGGATGGACCAAAAAATACACCGGCAAAATACAACTGAGGCTCCGTTGTATACAGTCTTTTCGTTGTGGGATACCTTTCGCGGATTACATCCGTTACTGACCATTATCGATCCACAACTGAATAATCAGTTTATCTCTTCTTTAATCCGAAAACATGTTGAAGGGGGCATTCTGCCGATGTGGGATCTCGGATCCAACTACACCGGAACCATGATCGGTTACCATGCCGTATCTGTGATAGCCGACGCATATATGAAAGGAAACCGCGATTTCGATATCCAGGAAGCTTATAAGGCTTGTTTGCGTACCGCAGAGTACGATACGACCAATATTATCTGTCCTCCGTTGGTATTGCCTCATTTGATGCCGAAAGCAAAATATTATAAGAATTCGATTGGCTATGTGCCGTGCGACCGTGAGAACGAGTCGGTAGCTAAAGCACTTGAATATGCTTATAACGACTGGTGTATTTCTGAACTTGCAGGTGCAGTGGGCGATTATGAAAATCAGGAGAAGTATCGCCGTTATGCGGATGCTTATGAATTCTATTTTGATAAGGATACGCGTTTTATGCGAGGGCTTGACTCAAAAGGAGAATGGCGTACACCGTTCAATCCTCGTTCATCTACCCACCGAAGCGATGACTATTGTGAAGGAACGGCATGGCAATGGACCTGGTTCGTGCCTCATGATGTTGAAGGATTGGTCGATCTTATGGGTGGCGTAGAACCATTCTCTCAAAAACTGGACTCCCTCTTTGTCGCCGACTCTTCATTGGAGGGCGAAACCGTATCGGCCGATATTTCGGGCTTAATCGGTCAGTATGCACATGGCAACGAGCCGAGTCATCATATTATTCATCTTTATAACTACATCAATCAGCCACATAAAACACAGTCGTTGATTGATAGTGTGTTGCATTCGCAATATTTCGATAATGTAGATGGCCTGTCGGGTAATGAAGATTGTGGTCAGATGTCAGCATGGTATATCCTGAACTCAATGGGATTCTATCAGGTTTGCCCCGGGAAACCGGTTTATTCAATAGGTCGCCCGCTGTTTGATAAAGTAACGATGCATCTGCCGGAAGAAAAGTTATTTACGATTATAACCCGTAATAATTCTGCCAAAAATAAATATATCGCTTCAGCTAAATTAAACGGAGTGGTTATGACAGAACCTTTCTTTACGCATGAAATGTTGATGGCCGGTGGCGAACTTGTTTTTGAAATGACAGACCAACCAAGCGGTTGGGGTAGTAACTCTTTATAACATACTAAAATGAAGAACACACTCTTATCTTATATAGCCTTGCTTTCGGTTAGTGCTACCATGCATGCAACAACTCCTGTAGATTGGGTGAATCCATTGATGGGAACCGAATCGGTTTTCTCATTTTCGCATGGAAATACTTATCCCGCGGTAGCGGTGCCGTGGGGAATGAATTTCTGGAGCCCCCAGACCGGAGAGAATCGTAGTGGCTGGATGTATTCTTATAATGACACCGAAATACGTGGATTCCGCCAAACGCACCAACCTAGTCCCTGGATTAACGATTACGGTACTTTTTCGGTAATGCCGGTAAGCGGCGAGTTGAAAGTGAATCATAAGGAACGTGGAGCTGCTTTTTCACATAAACATGAAAAAAGTGCGCCTTATCTGTATGAGGTTACATTTGATAACGGTACCTCTACCCGGATGACTGCGACCTCCCGCGGATCGATTTTTGAAATTGATTATGCCGATCAACTTCCTCAGTATCTGGTGATCGATGCTTATGACGGAGGCAGTAAGCTGTCGATTGATCGTAAGAATCGACGCATTACAGGATATGCTAAGAATAATCACGGAGGCGTACCCACAAATTTTGCCAACTATTTTGTGATTGAATACGATCACGAACCAACCGAATGGGGGACAACCACCAACGGCAAGATGCAGCCCGGAAATGAAGATGCCGAACATAACCATGTGTGTGCCTATTTGCGTTTCGATCTAAAGAAAGATGAAAAGTTAACGCTTAAAATGGCTTCGTCATTTATCAGCAAAGAGCAAGCCGCTTTAAATATGGCTCAGGAAATCGGATCGAAAAACTTCGAAGAGATTGCTGAGAATAGCCGGAAAATATGGAATGAGGAGCTCAGTAAAATAAATGTGGAAGGGGGAACGGATGATCAGTTCACTACCTTCTACTCCTGTCTGTATCGTACGTTATTGTTCCCACGCGAATTTTTTGAATATAATGAAAAAGGGGAGCCTGTTTATTACAGTCCTTACAATGGCCAAATAAAGAATGGTTACATGTATACCGACAATGGGTTCTGGGATACTTTCCGTGCTGTACACCCGCTGTTTACGCTGGTTTATCCCGAGGTAAGTGGCCGAGTGATGCAAAGCTTATTGAATGCTTATGACGAAAGCGGCTTTCTTCCGGAATGGTGTAGTCCCGGCCATAGAGGGTGTATGATTGGAAATAACTCGCTTTCGCTGCTGACTGATGCATGGATAAAAGGTATCCGAAATTTTGATCAAACGAAAGCGTTGGAGGCTATGATGCATCAAACACAGGCATTAGGTCGTGAGAATTCGGTAGGACGTCATGGTTTCGAAGAATATAACCGCTTGGGCTATGTGCCTTTTCCTGATTACAATGAGGCGACTGCCAAAACTCTGGAATATGCTTATGCCGACTGGTGTTTGGCCCGTTTTGCCGAATCTGTAGATAAGCAAGATGTGAAAGATGCATTTTATGCGAAATCGCAGAACTACAAGAACTTGTTTGATCCCGCATGGGGATTTATGCGTGCTAAAAATAAAGAAGGCAAATGGATCGAGCCGTTTAACCCTGTAGAATGGGGCGGTCCTTTTACAGAAGGAAGTTCATGGCATTATACATGGAGCGTATTTCATGACATAAAAGGCTTAAGCCACTTAATGGGAGGCAACGAGGCGATGGGGCAGAAGCTCGACTCGATGTTTAAAGCTCCCGCCATCTTTGATTATGGTACTTACGGCTTTGAAATTCACGAAATCACGGAGATGGTTGCGCTGAATATGGGCCAGTATGCGCATGGCAATCAACCCGTACAGCATGCTATTTATTTATACGACTATATCGGCCAGCCTTGGAAAACTCAGTATCATGTGCGAGATGTGTTAGATAAACTGTATAATCCGGGCCCGAAAGGATACTGTGGAGATGAGGATAATGGACAAACTTCTGCGTGGTATGTATTCTCAGCGATGGGATTCTATCCCGTTTGTCCTGGTGTACCGGAATATGCCATGGGTACGCCGCTTTTCAAAAAGATGACCTTGTCATTACCCAACGGAAAAACATTTGAGGTAAAAGCCCCTGAAAATTCGGCGTCCGATTATTATATCCAGTCGGCCACGCTCAATAAAAAACCGTTTGTGAAAAATTATCTCACCCATGATGAAATTCTGAACGGTGGTCAGTTGTATCTGAAAATGTCTGCTAAACCAAATCTGAAAAGAGGAACCGGAGAGGCTGCTTTCCCTTACTCATATTCGAAATAAAAAACCTTAAGAAGAACACGATGATATCAAGAAGAAATTTTTTAAAGAAAGGAAGTTTGGGAGTATTGGGTGCGATTCTGATGCCACAGAAGGTTTGGAGTGGTGTTAGCGGTACGGCTGCTAATGAGTTGCAATATATAAGTAAACGACCTCCGGTTGCCGATCGAAATTTTACTTCCCGCGCAATCGAGCAATGCATTGCTGCAACAAAGCCGAAGATAAAAGATCCGAAGCTGGCTTATATGTTCGAAAACTGTTTTCCGTGTACACTCGATACGACTGTCAATTTTCAAATGAAGAATGGAAAGCCGGATACTTTTGTAATCACCGGTGATATTCATGCCATGTGGCTACGGGATTCTTCCGCACAGGTATTTCCCTATCTGGCGTTTATGAACGAGGACCCGCAGTTGAAACTTCTTATAGAAGGGGTGATACGGCGTCAGACCGAACAAATTTTGCTCGATCCGTATGCCAATGCGTTTAATGATGGTCCTACCGGCAGTAAATGGAGTACAGACACTACCACGAAGATGATTCCCGAAGTGTATGAGCGTAAATGGGAAATCGACTCTTTGTGCTATCCCGTCCGACTTGCATATTATTACTGGAAAACTACGGGAGACACTTCCGTATTTGATGCGAAATGGCAACAGGCGGCGCAGCTCATTATCGATACGTTCCGTGATCAACAGCGTAAAACCAATCTTGGTAACTATTTCTTCTATCGTGTTACAGATCGGCAGGGTGATACGGTATTGAATAAAGGATATGGAAGTCCGATTAAACCGGTCGGATTAATCTGTTCTTCATTCCGGCCTTCAGATGATGCGACCATCCTCAACTTCCTGATTCCATCAAATTTATTTGCAGCCGAATCACTTCGCCAGATAGCCGAAATTGGAGCAAAGGTTTTAAATAATAATACACTTAATAAACAGGCGATGGCCTTTGCAAATGAAGTGCATGGGGCTGTCAAAAAATACGGTATTGTAGAACACCCTGTATATGGGAAAGTATATGCTTATGAAGTAGACGGAATGGGAAATCATCTGTTTATGGATGATGCGAATGTACCAAGTCTATTGAGCCTGCCTTATCTGTGTTCTTTTATAAAACCGAATGATCTGATATATCTGAACACCCGTAAACTGGTATGGAGTGATAGTAATCCTTATTTCTTTAAAGGCTCCAAAGGAGAAGGAATCGGAGGCCCCCATGTCAGCTATGATTATGTATGGCCAATGAGTATCATTATGAAAGCCATGACTTCGACAAATCCGCAGGAAATACAAGAATGTATAAATGTATTGGTTAATACCGACGGAAATACCGGATTTATGCACGAAAGCTTTCACAAGGATAATCCGGACGATTTTACCCGCAGTTGGTTTGCATGGGCAAATACGCTTTTTGGAGAACTTGTGTTACGTGAGGTCGGAAAGAATGTTTGATTCTTTTAAAATATAGATAAAACGCGATAAGTGTTTTTAAAAAGCATATTGTTTTATTAAGTGAAAGACTATCCGCCATAACTTACCTAACGTCGAGATACTTGATAGGAGGTAGATAAATGGCGCATTTATACCATGATGTTAAAAAATAAATTATATAAATGAAAAACACAGTGCTAGCAGGACAACGGTTATCCCGTCTTGTGATATCTCTTGCCTGTTTGGGAATGCCTCTTCAGGAAATGCATGCTCAATATAACCTTACAACCCAGCATACCACCCTGGGTAGCGTGATCAAAACAATTAAGAAACAATCATCTTATGAATTTTTTTACGATGATAAACTGTCCGGACTTCAGATCAATAAAACGAGCCTGCAGGATGTCCCGTTAGAAAAAATTCTGGATGAAGTGCTAAAAGAAAAAAGTGTTGCTTATAAAATCGAAGAGAATATTGTTTATTTATCTCAAAAAGCGGAAGTAGCCACGGCTGCGTCTCAAGGAGCATACGAAATGACCGGGAAGGTGACAGATGCTTCGGGTGAACCATTGATTGGCGTAAACGTATCAGTCAAAGGTACGTCGGATGGAACAATCACTGATTATGAAGGTCGGTACACATTAAAAATCAATAGCTCGACTGCCGAAATCGTCTTTTCTTATATTGGTTACCAACAACAAGTTATAGCTGCTAAAGGGCAAAAGAGTCTGAATGTAACTCTTAAAGAGGATACACAGTTGATCGATGAGGTGGTGGTAACTGCTTTGGGTATCAAACGTGAGAAGAAAATGCTTGGATATGCCATGCAGGAAGTAAAAAGCGACGAGTTGAACACTACCGGAGATGCTCAGGTGACAAGTGCTTTGCAAGGAAAGGTTGCCGGATTACAGATTAATTCGTCAACTACCGGATTAGGCGGTTCTGCTAAAATTACAATTCGCGGTAATTCATCATTAACCGATAATAACCAGCCTTTGTGGATTGTGGATGGTGTGCCTTTTTCTGAAAACACATCTTCTTCCGCATCCATGTATGAAGGGGTGGATCGCGGTAGCACCTCTTTTGATATTAATCCGGAGGATATTGAGTCAATTTCTGTATTGAAAGGACCGAATGCCGCCGCTCTTTACGGATCGCGCGCCGGCAACGGGGTGATTTTGGTCACAACGAAAAAAGGAACCCGTAAAGATGGCTTTGGCGTTAATTATTCGGGAACTTGTACCTGGACACAAATTGCGGACGCTCTTGATACCCAAACATTATACGGACAGGGAACGGGTGGTGTTTATTCTCCAAAATCAATGTACAGTTTCGGTCCTGAACTCGATGGTCAGGAAGTAGAGGCTTGGAATGGAGAAATGTTGGCTTATCGTCGTTATGGAGATAAGATGATGGATTATTTTAATACCGGATTTTCGCAAAACCACAATGTATCGATAGGAAACGTTACGGATAATTCGCATTTCAGAACCTCTTTCGGAGCATCCAAATCAAAAGGAATGTTTGAAGATGAGAAGCTGCGCAAGTTTAATATCGACCTCAATGCCGGCATGAAATTTAATAAATACATGTCGATGGACGCTAAGATCTCCTTGTCGAATACAAAAGCTTGGAATCGTCCCACTTTCGGTACATGGGGAGAGATCTCCCAGTTGTTATTGATTCCGAATAACGTGCGGTTGGAGGATCTGAAAAACTTTTCTACAGAAGAAAAATTCCATAATAACTGGACCGGTCCTACCACCGATTATCTGAACCCATATTATGTAAATAAGCAACATCGTAACTCAGACGAACGTTGGCGTGCGTTCGGGTATTATAACCTGAAGCTGAATCTGACGGAATGGCTTACCCTGTCATCAAAATATGCCTTCGATTATTATCGTACAAATCTTTTCGAAGCGAATTTGTCAAACGGTACTAAAACCCCGTTGTTGTCAGATATTACTGAGGATGGTATGTCGCGCGGAGAAGAAAATTATTTTGAATCGAATGCAGAATTTGTATTGATCGGAAACAATAATATCGGTGAAAAGATCAAACTCGGGTATAATCTGGGGGGAAACTTGATGTATGCGCAATATAATACATTTAGCGGGCGTGTTTCGAACATGGTGTATAAAAACCAATGGATGTTTAGTCATGCGCATCAGTTGAATAGTGCTGCAGAAGGCGGTTTCCGTCGTGGAACGAACTCTGTATTCGGATCGGTACAAATTGCCTATAACGAATACCTTTCGCTCGATTTGACCGGACGTCAGGATTGGTCGTCAACATTGCCACAGGAACATAATTCTTATTTCTATCCGTCTGCTAATGTGGGATTCGTGGTGTCAGACTTTATGCAGAGTGTGGATGTGTCGATACCTACATGGCTTACTTTTGCCAAACTTCGCGTGTCGGCGGCCAAAGTAGGAAAGGATACTGATCCGTTTAAAACATACAATGTAGTAACCGGAGGATACATGAATGGTGTCTATAATCCGTCTGTTTCCCACCTATTGATGAATCCGAATCTGAAAAATGAAACGGCTTATTCTTATGAAGGGGGATTGGATATGAAGTTCTTTGGTAATCGTTTAGGTTTCGACTTTACGTATTATCATAGCAGAACGAAAAACCAGATCATGGTAGTGCCCGCTCCGGCTCCATGGAATGACGGACAAATGATTAACTCAGGCTTGATTGTAAATAAAGGGCTTGAAGCCATGATTTATGCAACTCCTATCAAGACAAAGGATTTTACATTTGATTTGAATGTGAATTTAGCACATAATAAATCTACAGTAGAAGAACTTAACGATGTGAAAAAGCATATCTATTTTGCAGGAGATCCTAATTTTCCGGTGAATGTAGGGGCTGTAGAAGGTGGACGCTTAGGTGAAATCTATGCTAAAAAATTATTCAAACGCGATGAGAACGGTAATATAATCACAAACAAAGGAGTGCCTGACGCTACTTCCGACGAGCAGTATCGTTTGGACAATCCGATCGGATGTATTCAGCCTAAATTATTAATGTCGGTTACACCTTCTTTCAATTACAAAGGATTTATTCTGTCGGCTATGTTCGATATGAAATTCGGTGGAGATATCGTATCCGTATCCGAAGCGGTGGCAACCAGCCACGGGGTTTCGAAAATGACCGAAAATCGCGGTCAGTTGGTTATTCCCGGCGTAAAAAGAGACGGTACGGTTAATGATGTGCCGGTAGATGCAGAACTTTATTATCAGATGATCGGAGGCCGTGATCAGGCTCTCGCCGAAAACTTTGTATATGATGCATCTTTTATCCGCTTGAAAGAGATCTCTTTTGGTTATGCTTTCCCTAATTCGATTTTAAAGAAAACACCTCTTACGGCATTACGTGTCTCTTTAGTTGGTAGAAATCTTGCGTATTTATTGAAACATACACCGGGCACAAGTCCGGAAGGTGGTTATGATACAAGTATGTTCTCTCAGGCGATCGACTTTTCATCGCTTCCGTATAGCCGCACTTTCGGTTTCAGCATTAATGTTGGTTTCTAACAAATAATAAGTATATAATTATGTCACAGACAATTCAATATATAAAAAGAGGATTTGGTATTACCCTGTTGGGGGGCCTGTTAGCAGGTTGTACCGATTTAGAGGATTTAAATAAAGATTCTTATAATCCGGTTTATCTTCCGGGAGAACAGAATCCGGATGAAGATGATAAGCCGAATGAAAGTAAATATGCTGATTTGGATATCAATTATACCGTTTCGGATTCCGAACTTGAAAACTTGGTGAACGGACAAACGAAAGTGAGTGCCTTATTTGGAAATATGACTTATGAAGGTTGTTATAATGACTATCAGATTACAACCAATCTTACGCATGATATATATAGTGCGTATGTAGCCAATAACAAGCCTAATTTTAATTTCAATTCACCTACATATAGTTATACCGATGGATGGTCGGCAACCCGATGGAATCATTTCTATTCCGATCGTACCAGTAACGAATATGCACAGTTGTTGCGTACTTTTCGATTTGTCGATTATGCCAAATATAAGAATGCATTTTATATTACGCGCATTTATTGGGCCTTTCTGGCATCTATGCAAACCGATACATACGGCGATGTGCCGTTATCAGCGTATGTGCAGGCTAAGCCGGTAGAAGGTAACGTACCGTATGATACACAGGAGAAAGCGTACGATGTTATTTTCCGTTTGCTCGAACAGGCCACAGACAGTATAGTGCCGGGAGCTTGTGAGTTTAAATTTTCACAGACTGACGATAAATGTTATGGTGGAGATGAAGAGAAATGGCTACGTTTTGCAAATACCCTGCGTTTACGATTGGCATTGCGTATCTCAAATGTCGATCCGGAGCGTGCCCGTAAAGAAGGTGAATTGGCAATGGCTAATAAATGGGGATTGTTGAAGGATGATTCCGATAATATGCGCACCGTGCCGCGCCATGCTCCTGTCGAATTGGGTGGCATCAATGCCGGTGGTGATGAAAACGCATTGGCTATGTGTAGTTTTGCTTATAATGGCGACTGTGTAATGTCGAAAGATATGGAGTTGGCCTATAAAGAGTTAAGTTCGGGGGGGACACAGTATACGGTTCTGAGTATGACGGATGGCCCTCAGCAGAAAGTAATTGATCCTCGTGGCTATGTATGCTGGTGGCGTCCAACTGATTTAGATATGCTAAAGCAGGGACGTGAGTTTCCATTTACCGATTATACAGGCTGTGAAATAGGTGATTATGAGGTGAAACACACAGAGACTGTTAAAAAGTTTTCAGTAACTCGTACAGATGTATTGAATTCAAGAGTGCTTGATCCGACTCGTTGGTTTAGCTACTCGCGTGAATCTGTATGGTTAAGTTTTTCTGAGCTGCAATTCCTTTTGGCGGAAGCTTCATTACGTGGCTGGAGCGGTGTCAATAAAACTCCGCACGAATATTTCCAGGATGGTATTCGCGCATCGATGAATTATTATCAGGTTTCTGTCGCCGATTCGGAAGATTATATTCGGGGCTTGAAAATTTATAACGGAGGAGCAAATCCGTTTGAAGGCAATAATAAAGAGGAGATGCTGGAACAGATCATTACTCAGAAATGGCTGGCTGTATTCCCGAACGGAAATGAAGGATGGGCCGAATTTCGTCGCACTGACTATCCGGCCTTACGCAATATCCTGAATAATAATTCGGGCGGAGATGTTCCGGAAGGCAAGTTTATCAAACGTATCCTTTACCCGTATGGCGAAAAAGATAATACCAATAAACCCGTAGCAAAAGACAAACAAGGCATACGTGTTTGGTGGGATGTCGCAGATACAAATGATGATAACGGATCAAGACTCCAACCGAATAACTTTAGGAATAATCCATTGGCAAAGTTCTTTTAAATGAAATTTTTGCCGGTATATCCGGCAAAAATTCTTTCTATTAATCTAAATAATTATATCATGAACACCAGAAAACTACTTTCTTCTTTGATCGTGTTTTTTGCAGTTGTTAATGTAATGGTTGCCCAACAGCCGTTTGGAGGATGTTGGCATCCCGATTACATTATTAACTGGACTCCGGATAAAGATCCGGATGCAAAATTCAATCGTAGTACAGTTAAGCTACAACCTCGATTTGTAGATACATCGGTAAAAGCAAA
>JAVVPN010000077.1:0-13569 GCA_036655755.1 Bacteroidales bacterium
AAAAGGAACCGTATAAAAACGAAAAAGGTTGTCATCACGACAACCCATCTTCTTAACCTTAAATCTAATACCATGAAAAACACAGTGCAAATATAGGGCTTTTTTATGTTACACAACAGGTTTACCCGGTTTATTTTACCAAAACACTCATTTTTTGCGTTATTTAACTATTGTTTGCTCAAAAATGCCTTGCCGGATATCTTCCGCGTAATTCAAGCAAAAGTATTATCTTCGCAAACATATTAATGAATTTATTCCGAGCCGAATTCGGGTGTTGATTTTTAGGAGATTGAATTATGATTGATCAGGCTACCATAGACAGGATTATCGATACTGCGCAGATTGTTGACGTAGTATCCGACTTTGTATCCCTCAAACGTCGTGGAGCAAACTATATCGGCTTATGTCCCTTCCACAATGAGAAGACTCCTTCCTTCAGTGTATCCGCTACAAAAAACATCTGTAAATGTTTCAGTTGCGGAAAAGGGGGAAATCCGGTGCATTTCATTATGGAGCATGAACAGATGTCGTTTGTTGAAGCCCTGAAATACCTGGCCAAGAAATACAACATTGAAATACAGGAGCGCGAGCTGAGCGACGAAGAAAAAATGGCGCAAACAGCCCGCGACTCGATGCTGATTATCAACACATTCGCACAGGAGCAGTTTACGCGCAACCTGTTCGATACCGACGAGGGACAGAATATCGGATTGAGCTACTTCCACGAACGCGGCTTCCGCAACGACATCATCCGGAAATTTCAGTTGGGATACAGTTTTGAGCAACGCGACCATTTCAGCCAGACCGCGCTTCGCCAGGGATTCAACAAAGAGTATCTGTTAAAGACGGGGTTGAGCATGGAGGGACAGAACGGCCAGATTGCCGATCGGTTCCGCGGGCGCGTAATGTTTCCGGTACACAGCCTTTCGGGTAAAGTGCTTGCCTTCGGGGGACGTATCTTAAAGCAAAACGACAAGCTGGCTAAATATGTCAATTCGCCCGAATCAGAAATCTATCATAAGAGTAACGAGCTTTACGGTATATTCTTTGCAAAAGGGGCGATCATCAAACAGGACCGTTGCTTTTTGGTGGAGGGTTATACAGACGTACTTGCCATGCATCAGGCAGGCATTGAAAACGTAGTCGCCTCGTCGGGAACATCGCTTACGCCGGGGCAGATCCGAATGATTCACCGCTTTACACCCAATATCACCGTATTATACGACGGCGACGCGGCGGGTATCAAAGCCTCGTTGCGCGGTATCGACCTGATTCTGAAAGAGGGGATGAACGTTAAAGTGGTGTTGTTGCCCGACGGCGACGACCCCGACTCTTTTTCACGTAAACAGAGTGCGGCATCGTTTATGCAATACATCCAAACCCACGAAACCGACTTTATCCGTTTTAAAACCTCGCTGTTGCTGCAACAAGCTCAAAACGATCCGATCAAGCGGGCCGAGATGATTACGGATATCGTACGCAGTATCGCGATTATTCCCGATCAGATTATTCTTTCGGTATATATCCGCGAAACAAGCCGTATGCTTGAGATTGGCGAAGAGGTGTTGATCAATGAGGTGAATAAGCAGAAAACGGCCATGCTGGAGGGGGAACAAACAAAACGTCCTACCCAGGTGGAGCAAGCGCGCCTTCAACAACAAGCCGAGGCACAGGCTCAGAACAGCCCGACCGCCCCGATGACGTCCGAAGTGAAACGGAATACAATTCTCGATCGGTTTGAACGCACCATTATCCGCTATGTGATCCGGTATGGCGAACAAATTCTTTATACAGACCAGGACGAATCGAATAATGAGATTCCGTACTCTGTTTATGACTATGTAATCAGCGATCTGGAAAACGATCAGATCCGGTTCGGCCATCCGCTCTATGCCCAAATGCTCGACCTGGCGGGAAAAATTCCACACGGCGAACATTTCGAACACTATTTTGTGAATCATCCCGATACCGATATCAGCCGTATGGCGATCGATATGGTGACCGACAAATATCAGTTGAGCAAGATACATACGAAATACGCAGTGGTGGAAGAGGAGAAAGACCGGCTCTTTGATCTGATTCCGCGCGCACTATTCGAATTGAAAGACGCGATACTGCGTGAAGATATCAAAGCCGTAAATGAAAAAATAAAAGAAGCCGCCGGAGCCGGCGATATGCCGCGCACGCTTGCCCTGATGCAAGAGGTGGCCGAAAAGAACCAGGTGCGCGCGGTATTGGCCAAAGAATTGGGCGAGCGCATCATCACACGCTATTAAACCGCTTTTTTAAGCGCTTCGCGTTCGCGCCGATGCGCTTTCCATACCTGGTATGAATTGAGGATATTCTGCCACAGAATATAAGTAGAGGGAGCCAGGGCCGCTACAGGATTCAGAAACACCTGGGTCATCCAGATGGCGAGAATCGTATTTTTCTGTCCTAATGCCTGCCCGGATGCAATACGATTGTCAAACCGACTACCAAGCATTTTCCCAACAAAAAACTGAATTCCACAGATAAACAGCGATATGAATGCAAGCGAAAACTCCATCTTCAGATCATGTTGCGGCAATTCGACTAATGCTTTTACGGTGCGTGCCGTAACGATTACCAGCGATACCGACCAAAGGTAAAACGGTATTTTCGAATAGCGAAGCATCACCTCCTGCACACGCGGAGCCGTATAGCGGATCACCCACGCCGCAAGCAAAGGCAGTATCAGCAACGGAAATATCTTGGCAAAGATACGAATGAACGAATCCCAGAAAGACAGATCATGATTGTAACCCACGATTGAAAAAAAGACGGGAGCAAGTAACGCCACCCCTAAATTGCTCAATAATGTAAACGAAGTCAGAAAGCCCACATTTCCCCCCAACATACCCGTAATTACAGCGGCGGCAGTTGCCGTAGGGGCCAAGAAGCAGATCAGCGCGCCTTGAGCCAATTCGGAAGAGGTAGATTTTAAAGCCTCGTAGGCGACGGCGCCCGTAGCCAGCTGAATAAACAATAAAATAAAGTGGAGTCGCGAAAAGCGGATACCGCGGGGCGATAGCTTGCTGAAAGTAAACAACAGCATAAAAAAGATCAGATAAGGCGTCAGAAACGCAAGAGATCCGAAAACATTGTAAAAGACACCTCCGGTTAGCATAGCCAAAGGCATCATCCAGTCTTTTAATTTTTGTAACACAGAAGTATAATCACTATTTTTATCGCACAAAATTAGCTGTTTTTTTATTCAGATCATTCTTTTTCAGAAAACTGTTGAAGGAAGCCCAAAGAATCTTTCGGATCGATCTATACCAAAACATTTTCCATTCATAAATGTTTCTTTTTTAAACATGAATTATTTGCTGGTCAGATTTATTATCTCACTCATTCTCTGCCTTTTGTTAATATCCATTCGAAAAGCAGATGCACAAACCATCCATTACCAGTTAGTGGATCTGGAAGTGAACGCTCCCGACTCAAAAAAAACGAACTTCCTCGATAGCCTGGGCCCGTTTACTCAACCCGTAAAAATTTTCATGGAGGGACTTCGCATACATTCGAGCGATAAGCGGTTTTCTTTTGGCAACAGTGGTTTTTGGTCGACCGTTCCGGTATATAGTTTTGTGGATGGTTTCTGGATAGGACAAACCTTCGATGGGAAGATGGATTTCAATAAAAAGCACAAGCTTGAGCTCGAAACGATGATCTATTATACCACCGCTCGTAAAAAACTTACCTGGCAAACCGACCTAAGCTACCTTTACCTGCCCCACATGGTGGGCAAGCTCAAAATTTCGGGTGGCGACATCTCTTCTGATTATGATGTGGAAGAACATCTGGCCCGATTGGAAAATTCGCTTTATTCGTTGCTATTGGGGCGCAACTACATGAAAATGTTTCGTAAAAAATTCGTGGAACTGAAAAACAGCTTCTATCCTTTCGAAGGATTCCGACTGTTCAACAGTTTCAGCGTACAATGGCGTTCGAGCGAAGTAAACCATACCACCTACAGTTTTATTCACCCCGAATCGAATTTCGACCAAAGCAATATTCCCGAAAACAAACATTTCCGGCTGATGCCCCGTTCGCTGGCACTCGTTGGAAGCATGGGCTTTGATTTTACGCTTTGCAAAGCATGCGTTTATAATTCAAAATCCAACGAAATCATTTACTCCTATATCCCTACCCTGTCGGCCCGAACGGTGTTCGGGATTCCTGCAGGCAAGAAAAATCGCAGTCAGTTTATGTTTATCGAAGGGTCGATCAATCAGCGACTGAAATTCACCGAAAAAAACACATTCGATTATAAGATCGGCGGAGGGGCTTTCTTATATAAAGAGAATTTGTGGTTTCCCGATTTCCGTCATTTCGGCGCTTATTCGCTCCCCTCCATGCGTACATTTACTGACGACGGGTATTTTCTGATCGGATACTACAAGGCCGATACTCAGAAAAGCTGGATAAGGGGATCGGCCAACTATCTGTCTGAACGGTTCTTGCTTACACGCATCAAATGTTTCGGCAACAATGATTTCAGTGAAGGGGTGCATTTCCGCTATCTCTGGACTCCCGAAATACGGCACTATACCGAATTGGGCTATGCATTCGGCTATAAAAACCTAGCCCGCGTAGGGTGTTTTGTGGGATTTACGGGGGGTAGCTACAGCAACTTCGGATTTACAGTTTCATTCCCATGGCTTACCGGAGGATATTAATTTGCTCGATTATAGAATAAATTTTTACTATTATGTAAATATTTTAACTCATTATATTTACTTTTAGTCTCATAAACAGCTAAAATCCATTCCATGTTTTACTTAGAAACAAAAAATGTTGTCAAGCAATATGCGGCCCATCGCGCATTAGATGAAGTAAGCATCCGGATACCCGAAAACAGTATCTATGGCTTATTAGGGCCCAATGGAGCCGGCAAAACCACGATGATTCGAATCATCAATCAGATTACGGCCCCCGATTCGGGCGAAGTTTTGCTCAACGGGCGACCACTCCAGCCAGAAGATGTTCACCGTATCGGCTATTTGCCCGAAGAGCGTGGCCTCTACAAAAAAATGAAAGTAGGCGAACAGGTATTGTATCTTGCCCGTTTAAAGGGACTTTCAAAAACCGATGCCAAGCTGCGGATGAAGCAATGGTTTGAAAAATTCAACATTTCCGCCTGGGAAAATAAAAAAGTAGAAGAGCTGTCGAAGGGGATGCAACAGAAAGTGCAGTTCATCACCACCGTACTACACGAACCTTCTCTGCTGATTTTCGACGAACCGTTTAGCGGATTCGACCCCGTGAATACCGAAATAATGAAAAAAGAGATCATGGGATTGAAGGAGCGCGGAGCTACGTTGATTCTTTCTACCCATAACATGAGTTCGGTTGAAGAGCTGTGCGAAGAGATAACGCTGATCAATCGGTCGAAAGCGGTATTGCAGGGACGCGTCGATGAGATTCGCCAGCAGTTTAAGAAAAAAATATTCCGCATACGGGTGGCCGAACCGGTCATCATACCGCAGGAAGGCCTTTTTTCGGTAATTGAAACCAAAACTGTTCCGGGTGCTACCGAAGCGCTTATTCACCTTGAGTCTACTCTTTCGAGCAATGAAGTGATCGTTGCGTTGACTCAGCATTACCAGCTGCTTGGATTTGAGGAAGTGTTGCCCTCTATGCAGGAAGTGTTTATCGAAACCGTAAATGATTCATCCCTAAATGCAGAAATCCTATGAGCAAGATCGGACTGATTATTGAAAGAGAATACCTTAGCCGCGTCTATAAGAAATCGTTTATCATCATGACGCTGGTTACTCCCCTTATATTTATCGCATTTGCGGTGGTACCGGCATTGTTGGCCCAAATCAAAGATACCGATACCAAAGAGGTAGCCGTAATCGATCACACCGGCAAATACGCTTCGCTACTCAAGGGAAACGAAACCTATCGGTTCGTTCCGGTAAAGGAATCGGCAGAAGCGCCGCTCGATTATTATAAATCGCAAGGCGACGGCTTGTATGCCATCCTGACCATCAGCGGAGATTTGCTTCAAGACCCGAATCAGATTACCCTTTTTTCGGAAAAGACCATCAATATGGGACTCGAAAATCTGATTACCTCGCAGTTGGACGATTACCTGACCGACGAGAAGATCAATTCATACAACATTCCCGATCTGAAAAGAATCATTGACAATTCGCGCGTATCGCTCAAATTGCAAACGGTAAAATGGAATCCGGAAGGAGAGGAAACTTCATCTTCGGCTGATGCAGCCGCCGGAATCGGATTGGGAGCCACGCTCCTGATTTACATCTTCATATTCGCATACGGCGGAATGGTCATGCAGGGTGTGATGCAGGAAAAAACCAACCGCATTGTCGAAGTGATGGTGTCGTCGGTGAAACCGTTCGAACTGATGATGGGAAAAATTATCGGTGTCGGATTGGTAGGGCTCACGCAGTTTATGATCTGGATGGTCTTATTAGGGGGTGTAGCGCTTAGTGTCGGTATCGGCTTGGGTGTGGGATCGGGACTCAGCTCGGTTGTAAATACGGATATGTCGGCATTAGGTGCGATTGATCCGTCGATCACGTCTGCCGACCAATCAGCTTTTATGACAGAGATCCAGGGAATGATCGGAGGAATCAACTTCGCCCAACTAATCGGATTCTTTGTATTGTATTTTATCGGCGGCTACCTGCTGTACGCATCCATATTCGCAGCTATCGGATCGATGGTCGATCAGGAAGCGGATACCCAGCAGTTTATGATTCCGGTTACGATGATCATTCTGTTTGCCTTTTATGCGGCAATCTACAGTATTGAAAATCCCGACGGGCCGCTCGCATTCTGGTGCTCGCTGATTCCGTTCAGTTCGCCGATCGTCATGATGGTACGCCTTCCGTACGATGTGCCGGTATGGCAAATGATTCTCTCAATCGGACTGCTATTCGGAACATTTATTCTTACCACCTATTTTGCAGCGAAAATTTACCGTACGGGTATTCTGATGTATGGTAAGAAAATATCGTATAAGGAAATGATAAAGTGGCTGAAATATTAAAATAAAACAGCTTTTAAAGCAAAGGAGGAAAAACGAAATGCTTTTCCTCCTTTGTTGTTTTATCTGATTTTTTATCCTCTTCGTGCTTTAAAAAAGTCCTTGATGATTTGCAGGCACTCCTCTTGCATCACCCCTTGCGTAACCTGTGTTTTCGGATGGAGCGCTTTCGGAGCGAACACCGAAAAACCACGCCGCTCATCGGATGCGCCAAATACCAACCGCGATAATTGCGACCAGCCCAATGCGCCCGCACACATGATGCACGGCTCGAGCGTTACATAGAGCGTACAATCGGTCAGGTATTTTCCGCCCAGCAGATTAGTGGCGGCCGTTACAGCCTGCATCTCGGCATGAGCCGTTACGTCTGTCAATGTTTCGGTCAGGTTATGCGAACGTGCGATGATGCGGTTCTGACAAACAATCACCGCTCCTACCGGTACTTCACCCAGGTCGTACGCTTTGCGCGCTTCCTGCAAGGCTTGCTTCATAAAATAAGTATCGTCGAGCATCGGTTATCGTCGCATTTCATTTTCGTTAAACAATGTGGGATGATTTTCCTCCAGTTTCTGGAGTACATGCAACAAGATCGTTTCGCGAAACCAGCGGTTACGATTGGCGATTTTGTATTTATCCAAATAGCGGCTTACTGCATTATACTCTTTTTCATTCATCGTAAAAGAGATGCGAAAGTCGCGTTGCAAAATTGTATCTGATATAGGGGTTGATTTAGCTTTCTTCTTCATTATCCCGCAAAATTAGCCTACTGATTCAAAATAAAAAAGAAAAGTGCTATTTTTGTATGAAACCACCTGCTTCATACCATGGCACGACACAATCAAATCGGACAAGAAGGAGAGCAAATCGCATGTCGGTATCTTCGCAACAAGGGATACGAAATATGCCATACGAATTGGCGTTCGGGTCATTACGAACTGGATATTGTAGCGTGTAATGAAGAAGAGGTAGTTATTATAGAGGTAAAAACGCGCAGTTCGCTCAAGTTTGAAGCACCCGAGCTGGCAGTGGATCAGCGCAAAATTCGTCGGCTCGTATGTGCCGCCGACCATTACATTAAGTTATTTCACATTGAATTGCCGGTACGGTTTGATATCATAAGCGTACTGTTATTACCGGAAGGTGAGCACATTGATCATATTCCGGATGCTTTTTATCCACCGGTATTTTGATATAGTTATTCTGATTTACGGACTTAAAACAGAAAAATCATGCCTGAAATCATTCATCTCGAACAGACTCATTCAACCAACAATTACTTACGGAATCTGGCAGAAGCGATTCTCACTCCGGAAGAGGGAACCGTAGTATGGGCAGACTTTCAGACAGCAGGGCGTGGCCAGCAAGGTAATTCGTGGGAATCTGCCCCGGGCGAAAATCTCCTGTTTACCCTACTTTTATGCCCGCAAAGCATAAAAGCACGCAACCAGTTTATCATTTCCCAGTTGGTATCATTGGGCATTCTCAAAACACTCAACCAGTTAAAAGAGGGATTCCGCGTAAAATGGCCGAACGATATTTATTATCACAATAAAAAGGTAGCCGGCATCCTGATTGAAAACGACCTATCGGGACAAACGCTCTATAATTCTTTTATCGGCATCGGATTAAACGTCAATCAGAAAGAATTTACAAGCGATGCGCCCAATCCGGTTTCGCTATTCCAGATACTCGGTACAGAAACCGACCGCACCCTCTTGCTTGAAAAGATGCTTCAGAATATTTTATATTATTATGAAATCGCATTGGAGGGCAATTATACCCTGATTCGCGATAAATATATGAAACAGCTATTCCGTAATGAGGGATACCATCCGTTCAACGATGCAGGACGCCGTTTTTTAGCCCGTATAAAACATATTCATCCCACCGGGCATCTGATTCTGGAAGATGAATCGGGCTCCGAACAGACGTACGATTTCAAAGAAGTAGAGTTTGTATTATAAGCGCTTTTTAAGTTTATTGGCTTTATCCACTTCAGATTTGAGCACATACATATCATATAATGTGTGTGCTATTGTTGTATTCTGTTTTATTTCATTTGCCTTTTCAAGATACTGAATCGCCTGCGCAAACTCATTATCGAGCACTTCCTGCACCCGTTCCCGATAAGCAGCATATTGCATACGGGATCCGGCAGACTGTTGTTCAAACTCTTTTTCCAACCGGCTGATTTTCTCCTTTCCAGTCAGGTAGTAATAATTTCCTTCATAGAGTAATGCATCCAGATTGTCAGGATCGCGCGCCAGCAACTTCCGATACACCAGCAATGCCTGATCCGATCGACCGGCCAGTTGCCATCCTTCCGCCTCCAAGCGTAACCAAAGTAAGTTATCGGGTTGTTCCATCTGCCCCTCTCGGGCGATGCGGATAGCTCCTTTCGAATCGCGCAAGAAAAGACGATATTTAATCATTCCGTATAATAACGTATCCGAATTTTCAGGCATTACTTTGCGAGTGCGGTCTAATGATTCCTCAAAAACATCAAAATGGCGCAGACGGATGCACAACTTCGAAAAATCAGACAGCAACGAATCCATCCGAAACCGGTTTACCCCGAACAGGGCATCGGCACGACGCAGGCTGACCTCATCCGCCGCCAACTCATTTGCCAGTAACGCTTTTGCCATATAAGGAGTATAATTTACCGAATCTTTCAGCAACAACTCGTATAAGGTGCCCGCACTTTTCCAACGCTGGGTATTAAACGCCTCTTCCGATTTCTGCAAAAGCGGATTCGTGGAACTCTGTGCCGACAGCTCCATCATAAAAAAGCTCATTATCAAGCCGATTAAAAGTGGGTTTAAGTTACGTAAGAACATTGCTTTACTCTTTTTATTATAAAACCGCGATTCAAAGAAGAAAATCACCTAACAAAAGTAAAAAATTCCCGTCAGAAATACGCTTTATCCTCTTTAACTCGGTTTATTCTTTGGTATTTATTTAAATTTGCGCGATTGAACAAAAAAACAAACTGATTATAGCATTATGGAAATTAAATACAAAAGAATTTTGCTGAAGCTGAGCGGTGAATCGCTGATGGGCGAAAAACAGTATGGTATCGACGAGAAAAGACTGGCAGAATATGCAACTCAAATCAAAGAGATTGCCGACCTTGGCATTCAGATCGGTATTGTAATTGGCGGAGGCAATATCTTTCGCGGCCTGAGCGGGGCTTCAAAAGGATTCGATCGCGTAAAAGGCGACCAGATGGGTATGCTTGCTACCGTTATCAATGGTTTGGCATTGGGATCGGCGCTGAATGCTATCGGTCAGAAAGCAAAAGTTCTTACTGCTATCAATATGTTTCCTATCGGCGAATACTACAGTAAATGGAAAGCGATCGAAGCGATGGAACAAGGCGAAGTAGCCGTACTGACCGGCGGTACCGGATGCCCTTATTTCACTACCGATACGGGCTCTGCTTTGCGCGGGATCGAAATCGAAGCCGACGTGATGCTTAAAGGAACCCGTGTGGACGGTATCTATACGGCCGACCCTGAAAAAGATCCTACTGCGGTAAAATTCGACAAGATCACATACGACGAAATCTATATCAAAGGGCTTAAGGTAATGGACCTTACCGCTACCGCTCTTTGCAAAGAAAACAACCTGCCGATCATCGTATTCGACATGGATACGGTTGGCAACCTGAAAAAGGTATTAACGGGCGAAAACATCGGTACGCTTGTGTATTAAAATGATTATCTTTGTATCAAACCAAACATACAAACCTAAATAAATTATGGCGGAAGTAAAACAAATTCTGAACGCTGCCGAAAGCAAAATGGATGGCGCGATCGATCATCTTGATGAATCATTGGCTCACATCCGTGCCGGCAAAGCTAACCCTCGTATTCTTGACGGTATTTTTGTTGAGTACTATGGTAGCAGTGTCCCTTTGAGTAATGTAGCTAACATCTCGACTCCCGACGCTAAAACAATTGCCATCACTCCATGGGAAAAAACAATGTTCCGCGAAATCGAGAAAGCCATCATCAACTCTGAATTGGGTATCATGCCTGAAAACAATGGCGAAATCATCCGTTTGGGTATTCCTCCTTTGACTGAAGACCGCCGTAAAGCGCTTGCAAAACAGTCGAAAGGTGAAGCTGAAAATGCGAAGGTTAGTATCCGTAACGCTCGTCGCGACGCTATCGAGCAGATTAAGAAAGAGCAGAAAGACGGCCTTGCCGAAGATGCTGCTAAAGATGCTGAAGCTGCTGCACAGAAAATCCACGACAAATACATCAAAAAAGTGGACGAAATGTATGCTGCTAAGGAAAAAGAGATCCTTACCGTATAATTCCAATGCGGGCGAAGATGATTCGCCCGCATTTCAATTTCCTTATAATCGCAATTTTTATTTTATTTTTCTATGACAAAAGGTTTAGTAATCAGAAACACCGGTAGCTGGTACCAGGTGAAAACAACCGACAATCGCATCATTGATTGCAAAATCAAGGGTAACTTCCGGTTAAAAGGTATTCGCAGCACGAATCCGATAGCCGTGGGCGATCGTGTTGTCATAGATATCAATAAAGAGGGTACCGCCTTCATCACCCAGATCGAAGAGCGCAAAAACTACATTATCCGCAAATCATCAAACCTGTCGAAACAGTCGCATATCCTTGCTACCAACCTCGACCAGGCCTTGCTGATCATTACGGTAAACTATCCGGAAACCAGCACCACCTTCATCGACCGCTTTCTGGCTACAGCCGAAGCGTATCGCATTCCGGTAAAAATCATCATCAACAAGATCGACCGTTATACCGACGACGATATGCACTATACCGATGCCCTGATTCATCTATATGAAGGAATCGGCTATCCGTGTCATAAAGTTTCGGCCAAAACCGGCGAAGGAGTTGCCGAACTGAAAGAGTTGCTCCACGATAAGATTTCATTGCTTTCGGGCAATTCGGGAGTAGGCAAATCAACCCTGATCAACGCCATCCTACCGGGACTGACGCTGAAGACGGCCGACATCTCGGATGCTCACGGTACGGGGATGCACACCACTACTTTTTCGGAAATGTTCGAGCTTCCGCACGGAGGCTACATCATCGACACACCGGGCGTAAAAGGATTCGGTACGATCGATTTTAAAGAAGAAGAGGTGGCTCACTTCTTTCCGGAGATTTTCAAGATCTCATCCAAATGCCGTTTCAACAACTGCACGCACCGCCACGAACCGGGTTGTGCCGTAAAAGAAGCGCTCGAAAATCACTACATCAGCGAATCGCGCTACAACAGTTACCTCAGCATTCTGGAAGATGCCTCCGAAGGCAAATACAGAAGTGCGTTTTAAATAAGCGATCCACGTTCGGTAAAAGAAAATCTTTCCCGAACGTGGATCGTTTATTTTAACCCCGCAAAAGTGGGTTCTATTTATTCGCTTCTTTTACCAGATAAATCAGCGATGGAAAATGGTCGCTATATCCGTTTAGGAAAACACCCCCCGCAAAAGTACGCTTGGGATATCCCTTATATTGCCCCGACTCATTTGTCAGAAACGGTTTATTAAAAACCTCGGCGCGCCAGAACTTCAGCGTTTCGCGATTTTTACCCAGCAGGTTTTTGGATATGATGATCTGGTCGAACAGATTCCAGTTACCCCGATAGCCCAGTGTCCCGATCCCTTTATCCAGAATAGACCACATCGGATTATAGAAACCGCCGTCGGGCACCTCCTCCACTTTCTTTTTCGCCCCAATCACATCTTTCACGCTTTTATTAAACGGATCGTCATTTAAGTCGCCCATAATCACCACGCCCGCATTCGGATCGTCACGCAATAACGAATCGGCAATCGAGCGGGTCAGCGCGGCGGCTGCCTCACGCAAAAAGCTCGACTGCGATTCGCCCCCCAACCGTGATGGCCAGTGATTGACAATAAAACTGATCTTATCTCCTCCCAATAAGCCAGTAACAACCAGCTGGTCGCGTGTCAGGAAGTCTGGTTTCGACGGAATAAACAACCGCCGCGATGCTGTAGAAAGCACCTTGAAAAACTTCGGATTATAAAGCAAGCCCACATCTACCCCACGCCGATCAGGCGAATCATAATGCACAATCTGCAGATTCCATGCACGAATGGAGGGTGCTTTCACCAAGTCTTCAAGAACCGACCGGTTCTCGAGCTCAACCACGCCGATTACGGCAGGCCCGGTGGGAATGAATTTATTGGCCATTTCTTTAAAAACCGAAGCCATATTCGTCACTTTACTCCAATATTTTTTTCCCGTCCATTGCCGGTCACCCTGAGGTGAAAATTCCGCATCGTATTTATCGTTGTTGTTTATGGTGTCGAAAAGATTTTCCAGATTATAGAAAGCCACTCCATAAACCGCAATTTTTTTCTTTTCCTGAGCGCCGGCTAAAAAGGCAAACCCTATAAAAGAAAGTAAAAGCCAAACTGTTTTCCTCATTTCGTTGTTCTCTTTAAAACGTGTAACTACTACATGTAGGACAATTTCACCCCTTGAAATGTTTGAAAC
>JAVVPN010000078.1:0-13462 GCA_036655755.1 Bacteroidales bacterium
AAACAGAATGAGGCTTCTATCGCAATCTGGGGTAGCCATACAACCAATATGATTTATGAGAATGCGAATGAATTTGGTTCAGATGAGCTGACATTGCAAACTACTTACCAGAAGAAACTAGAACAATTCTTTACGGGAGGAACACGTAACCCGGCCAACTGTCCGCCAATCACCAACATGATAAAGAGCAACAGCTGGAATGCGATGAAGAACTTCCACGGTATGTCTCAATTCTTGCCTGCAAGAAGTGCGATGACGGAACTGCCGTTTATCACTCGTTTCGGTTTAGGAAACGGTATGTTCTTCAAAGTAAACGGAGAAACAGAATTTGCAAACAAATGGTATAATATCGGGGTACAGGATTACTTGCCGACATGGCGTTGGTGGGTATTGGATGACGCGGGTAATGTGCCTCAGGACGGCATCAACTGTGAGTTTACGTTTGAAGATGCATGGCATGCAGGTAGTGCGTTAAAGCTTACAGGAGCAACAGCGGTATCGAATGTACGCATGTTTAAAACAGACTTTGATGTGCCTGAAAAAGCAGAAATCACGGTTCGTTATAAAATTAAAAATGGTACGGATCCGCATTTGAAATTGATCTGGTCGGCAGACGGTACTACTTTTAACAACTATCCTATGGAGGCTACTGCAACAGCCGGCGAATGGGGATATACTACATTTAATGCAAAAACAGCCGGAATGGCAGGGAAAGTTGTTTCTCTTGGTTTCCGTGTCGAGGGTACGGACAGTAACTACGAGTTGCTTCTTGGAGAGCTTGCTATCGACGATAAGCAAACATTCGCACCGGTTAAACCGGTTATCACTCATCAGGAAGTTTTATCGGGCCGCTATAATGAGGTCGATTTTAAACTAATCTTTAAGAGCAAGGATCAGAATCCGGCCAAACCGGAAGAACCGATTTATAACGATGAGGTAGATACATGGTATTTTGAAATTTATACGCAACCGGAAGGGGGCGAACCAACTTTATGTACGACTACTACATCGTGGGCTTCTTATGTAGTGGGGGCTCCGGCTTCTGTTGAAAATCGCAAAAACCGTTTTGGTGTATGTGCGGTTGCTCCGGATGGTGTGACTCGTTCTGAAATTACATGGACGGATTATATGGAACGTACGGTTGTTCAGATTGATGATGTGGAAATCGACAAAACAATGATCAAAGGTGGAGAAGAATTTACGGTTCGTTATGTAGACCCTACGCATGCGAAGGCCCGTTCATGGGAAATTGTAAATTCGGCAACCGGCGAAAGAAAATTGATGAAGGCGAATGTAACCACTCTTACTACAATCATTAACGAAGAGGGTTCTTATGACTTGATTATTAAGAAAGATGCTACCGATACTCAAGGTACTCGCTTATGCGGCCTGATTCAGATTTCTCCGGCAGAAACAGGTGCTATCCCGACAATCGGATCGCTTCAGTTGTCGAAATCTGAAATGGATGTAGCAGAAACTACTACGGCAAGCTTTACTGTAGCACGTTTGGGAGAAGGGAAAGTTTCAAGAGGCCTTGCTGTTCGCGACCCTGAAATGTTGCGTTTGCCGGAATCGGTTGCTTCTGCCAATAACTATTCGATTGCGATGTGGTTTAAGGTAGAGAAATATGCGCATGGTCGTTTCGGTACAAACCTTATTAATAAGCGAAGCCTGCAGTATAACTGGCCTCATAATAACTGGGGTGATTTCTGGGTACATATCTGGCCACTTGTATATCCGAAGCAGACTGTTCCGAATGAAATTTCATATACTCAGTGGAATCAGTATGATCAGGGTATCTCTCCAGGATTTAATGGAAATATTCATGAAAGTCCGAATGAAAAATGTAAAACGGATGGTCATGGAATCTCTACGATGACATGGAATCATGTGGTTATTTCTTCCGGAGGCGGAAAAATGCGTATCTGGTTGAATGGTAAAAAATGTGCTGAAATGAGTATACCTTTCGGTCAGTATAGAAATGGTCCGGTATATATCGGTGGTACCAATGTTTATCATGGTGGGTTGATCGGTGTTATCGATGAGTTGCAGGTTTGGAACCGTGTACTTGAACAAGAGGATGTATTGGATGCGATGACCGGTTATCAGGGACGTACGATTCCTACTAACCTGATTGGATACTGGGATTTCGAGACATTGGCTGAAGATGGTACTTCGTTTAATAATCAGGGAACCGGTGGCGAACTGAAAGCTCAGATGATTAAATTTGAAGGCGGCGGCGGTGAAAGTACTAACGGAACCACTGAAGCTCCGGTGAAGGCAAATAACAATGAATTGGGTAACCCTGCTATTACAGGTTCGCTCGAAGTAAAAACAAATAAGAGCTGGAATGCACCGGGTGCGACTGTTACAGAGGGTGCGGACAATGCTGAATTGAAATATTCATCGAATGGTACTTACAATGTGATGTTGTCATTGTCAAATCGTTGGGGTACAGATTCGCGTACGGAAGCTGTTGTCGTAACGGGTGGTAATGCTCTGGATGAAGCGACTATCGCTGAATTATCGGCTTATCCGAATCCGTTTACCGATGCGGTGAACGTAATGTTCGCGCAGGAAGGTAAATACGAAATCGGAATTTATGCACTGGATGGTTCTCGTTTGATGGGTGACTATCTTGAAGTGTCACAAAACGAGGTGGTACGCATCGACTTGAATGCTCCTCAGGGTATGTATATCCTTAAGGTGATGAAAGACAATAAATGCGTTCAGGTGATCAAATTGTCAAAAAGATAATCATCATTGCTTGAAATAAAAAAAGCGGTCATTCCGAAAGGGATGACCGCTTTTTTTCGTTATTAAAATCGAAATATTTGTTTGTGAAATATCAATGTACTATACTCGCTTATCCGCTCCCCACATCAGCTTGTCGCGCAGGGTTTGATAAAATGTATGGCCCGGGCGTTTGACAACCCGGATTTGGTAAGGAGCTTTTTTAATGCGTAGCCGGTTGGCAGTGGTAAGGGTATAGGAGTTGCCGTCTACCGCTACCTGAAAAGCATCTGTACGACTGTGTACTTCAATATCAAGCTCGCATGTATCGGTGATTACCAACGGGCGGGTAGTGAGCGAATGGGGTGCCACGGGCGAAATAACAAAGTTATTTGCCTGCGGGGCAATGATTGGGCCACCTACACTGAGTGAATAACCGGTAGATCCGGTAGGGGTGGCGATAATCAGTCCGTCGGCTTCGTATGAATTGAGATATTCCTGGTCGATATCGACGTGCAGGGTGATCATCGAAGAATTGTCGCGTTTAAGGATTGCGATTTCATTCAGTGCGCAAGACATATAGGGCTCCTCGAATCCTGAAATAGAAAGTTGCAACAGTGAGCGTTCTTCCACGCGGTAGTTGTTTTTGTATATTTCGGTAAGAGCGTTATCGATATCGTGTGCCGGAACGTCGGCTAAGAAACCTAACCGGCCGGTATTGATGCCGAGAATGGGGATTCCTTTATCACCTACCCGTTCGGCAGTACGAAGGAAGGTTCCGTCGCCTCCGATACTAAGCGCAATGTCTGCGTTGAAATCGTTGGTTGTGATGAGTCCTTGATAAGAAGGAGAAATACCGGTATCGTCCACCAGAAAATTGTAAAAGTCGGTGTCGATCCAGACTTGAGCTTCAATTTTATCGAGCATCCGGAAAACATGTTTGATTTGTGTGCCTTTATCGGCCTGGAAACAATTTCCGAAAACAGCTATTTGAATCATTCGTTGCGTGTTATTTTCTACATTTCAATATAATAGAGCAATTCGTCGAGGCGTTGTTTCATCATCTCGTCGGCAATGCTCTGATGGTGATAGTCGGCAATGATATGGTAATTGAACCGCTCGAGACTTCGCAGCAGATAAGTTGCATCTTCTTGGTCAACTTTTACCAATATGCGCATCATCCCGGTCGAAGTGTCGGGATAGGTCAGCACATTGATGATGCGGGCATTATTCTGCTCTGCTATCCGGGCTAAGTCGGAGAGTACATAATCCTGCGGAGGCATTTCTAAAAGGATAACTGCTCCGGGTGCTGAGGCATCGCACACCAATGCCAACTGTTGTAAAATGGTTTGGCGAGATATGCTGCCGATATAAATGCTATCGTCTTTAATGACAGGTAATATATCGCTGTCGTTTTGCGTAATCCGGTCGAGCGCGTCAAAAAGATGTGATTCTTCACGTATAGCAACCGGAATGCCTGTTATGCTGGCAACCGGAAGCTCTGCGTCGGTTTGATCGAGCAACTCTTTTTCTGTCAGTAACGAAAGGTAAATATCGTCCCTTACAAGCGGTAAAGCATTTATCTTCAGCTCATCCATAAACCTCAGCGCCTCTCTTATCGTTGTAGAGGGGGAGAGGGGATATATTTCTTTCGATATTAAATCTTTTGCTGACATCTTATATTATATATTTAGCAAAACCTGCTATTTTTGCAATTGATTTATTACAAAAGTGAAAAAAACTTTTAGTTATATTGCACTTTATCCGGAAATTTTCATCTGTATATAATCTATTGTTGTACATTAAACTCAGATGCGCCATTTATATGCCTTTTGTTAGGTATCTCAGTTTTAGATGAGTTATGGCGATTGCGTTCCGGATATTATAATAACCTTTGGAGATGCGCATTGTTCATCCGGTAATAAAAAGCGTTTAACTTATAGCGAAAATGACAAAACTCAGTGTAAATATTAATAAAGTAGCCACTTTGCGTAATGCACGTGGCGGAAATTATCCCGATGTTGTAAAATTTGCAACAGATTGTGAGACATTCGGGGCTCAGGGAATTACAGTTCATCCACGCCCGGATGAGCGTCATATCCGTTATAAGGATGTGTATGCTATCCGCCCTTTATTAAAGACCGAATTCAATATCGAAGGGAATCCTGAAAAGTCATTTGTCGATCTTGTCTTAAAAGTACGCCCGGCTCAGGTTACATTGGTGCCGGATGCTCCTGACGCAATTACATCGAATGCCGGTTGGGATACAAAAACACATCAGGCTTATCTTAGTGAAATTATTGAAATGTTTCAGCAAGTGGGGATTCGCACTTCGATTTTTGTGGATCCTATACCAGAGATGATCGAATATGCGGCGAAAACAGGTACTGACCGGATTGAGCTTTATACGGAGCCGTATGCATTAATGTATCGTAAAGATAGAGAGGCAGCGGTACGTCCGTTTGTCGAGGCGGCAAAACTTGCTCATAAATTAGGAATGGGTATCAATGCCGGACATGACTTGAGTCTTGAAAATTTAGCTTATTTTTATCAGAATGTGCCGTTTTTAGAGGAGGTATCCATTGGTCATGCTTTGATCAGTGATGCGTTGTATCTGGGAATTCAGGAAACAATCCGACAATACAAGGAATGCCTGAAATAATAATTGTTTGAGTAAACTGTAAATTGCATTATGAACTTATTAACTATTACTACGGCGGTAGCCGATACGGCTGCAATGCCTGAATTTTCACAAGTTGCCGAACAACAAGCCGGTCTTTCTTTTTGGTCGTTGGCAATGACCGGGGGATGGCTTATGATTCCGTTGGTCGCGCTTTCGATTGTATCGATCTATATTTTCTTCGAACGCCTGTCTGTAATTCGCAGCGCCGCTCAGGAAGATACGAACTTCATGAATAAGATTAAGGATTATATTTATGACGGCCGATTGGATGCCGCTCTTACGCTTTGCCGCAATTCGCGTACACCTTACTCGAATATGATTGAAAAAGGGATTACCCGATTGGGACGCCCAATGCAGGATGTGCAAGTGGCGGTAGAGAATGTGGGTAACCTGGAGGTGGCTAAGCTTGAGAAAGGATTTTCGATGTTGGCTACGACTGCGGCGGGAGCTCCGATGATCGGATTCCTGGGTACGGTAACCGGAATGGTGCGCGCATTTTACGATATGGCGAATGCGGGTAACAATGCGGATATCACATTGCTTTCTGCCGGTATTTACCAGGCGCTAACTACGACGGTAGCCGGATTGATCGTTGGTATCATCGCGATGTTTGCATACAACTATCTGGTAGCGAAAGTAGATGGTGTGGTGAATATGATGGAATCGAAATCGATGGAATTCATGGATATGTTGAATAAACCCATGAAATAAAAGCTATGGCATTAAAACGAAGAAATAAGATAGAAACCTCATTCAGCATGTCGTCGATGACAGACGTGATTTTCTTGCTGCTGATTTTCTTTATGGTAACATCGACGGTGGTATTTCCAAATGCGATCAAGATTTTGTTGCCGCAGAGTAAGAAGCAGACTTCGGCCTCGCCGATGACACGTGTGACAATCGATAAGGAACTGAATTATTATGTAGCGTTCGGAAATGAGCGCGAAAAAATGGTTTCTTTTGAAGAGATTACTCCTTTTCTGCAGCAATCGCAGATGAAGGAACCGGAAATGTATGTGGCACTTTATGCGGACGAGAGCGTACCTTACCGCGAAGTGGTGAAGGTGCTGAATATCGCCAATGAGAACAAGTTCAAAATGGTGATTGCTACCCGTCCGGTAAAATAAAGCTTATGGAAGATAAACGAAACAAGGGAATAGGTCTTGCAGGTACGATTGCTTTCCATGCTCTGTTGATAGGTTTGCTGGCATTCTTCGGTTTTTCGAAGGTGGAGCAACAGGATGAAGAGGGTATTTTGGTGATGGTAGGTGTTGCGGACGGAGCGGATGTGGGGGCAGCCTCGCAACCGGATCCCGAGCCTCAGCCTGTGATGCCCGAGCCACAACCCGAATCAACACCACCTCCCCCTGCTACCACTCCCGAAGTGAAACAAGAAGTGGTGACACAGGATCACGAGGAATCGCTGAAACTGGCCGAAGCCGATAAGAAAGCGCGCGAGGAGAAAGAGCGTTTACGGAAGGAGGAGGAGAAGCGTCGTAAGGAAGCGGAAGAGAAACGCCGTATTGAAGAGGAGCGTAAAAAGAAAGAAGAGGCAATTCGTAATCGGGTCAACAATGTGTTCCAAAGTGCTTCCAAAACCGGTACACAGGGCACCGCATCCGAGGGTACCACATCTTCAAAAGGGAATCCATTCGGTAATTCCGATACGGGAGCTCAGTCGGGATCGCCGGGTTATGGTAGTTACGATCTGGGTGGACGAGGTATCCAGGGCAGTCTGCCGCGGCCGTCGTTCTCTGTAAATGAGTCGGGGAAAGTGGTGGTGTCAATTACGGTAGATGAGTCGGGTAAGGTTATCGCTGCCGGTATTGGCCAGGGAACTACAACTACATCGGCACAGCTTCGTCAGAGCGCACTGACTGCAGCCCGTAAGGCTGTTTTTGAAACTAAAAGCGGAACGATCTCACAAAGTGGTACGATTACGTACCATTTCGATAGTGATAATTAACGAACTTAATTATATACGCATATAGAAAAGAGGCTATCTCAAATTCGTGTTCATGAATTTGGATGCCTCTTTTTTGTTGCCGTTTTTTTCGTTTTTTGCTAATTCTTCTATATCATCTCAACTTCTATATTTTATTACAAACTTTTTTTTCAATCGATTTGTTTTAATAATAAGATTTACTTGTTATAACTAATTGAAATCGACATAGCTAACCTAAAGTTGAGATACCCAACATACGGTATATGAAGGGCGCATTTATACATTAGTGTTAAAAAATAAATTATATAAATGAAAATAAATTATGAAAGGGAGGTATTTAGCACTGTGTTTTATTGCTTTTTTCATGCTCATTGCTCAGAATGGGTTGCCTTGTACGGGTATATTTCTTAAGAGTGAGAAAAGTGAATATATTCTTGCCCGCACCATGGAGTGGGGCACATTTAACCTTGATTCGAAACTGGCCATTATACCAAGAGGTATATCTATGGTAGGCGAGACGCCCGAAGGCGAGACAGGATTGAAATGGACTTCCCGTTATGGGGCTGTGGGGATTTCACTTGCGGATGCTCCTATTCTCGGGGAAGGAATAAATGAGGCAGGCTTGTCAATGGGTGTATTCTATTTTCCGGGATATGCCAGCTATAAGCCATTCGATAAAAATGATGCATCTAAAGGAATTTCGATACTTCAACTTGGCACCTACCTGCTTACACAGTTTTCTACAGTCGATGAGGTGAAAAACGAGCTTTCCAAAATCGTTATAATACCGATGGTTTGGGAATCGATAAATTCAGTTCCCCCTGTACATTGGCGAATCGCCGATAAATCGGGAAAAGTAATAGTACTTGAAATTGTTAATAATGGCCAGATCAAAGTGTATGATTCGGAGATAGGAGTTATAACAAATTCGCCAACATATGATTGGCATCTAACAAATCTGCGTAATTACGTCAATCTTCATTCGGCCCCTGCTACAGATAAAGAAGTGATGGGCATTCTTAAATTGTCTCCATTCGGAGTAGGCTCCGGTTTCTTAGGTATTCCGGGTGATTTCACTCCTCCTTCACGATTTGTGCGTGCGACCGCTTATTGCGCAACGGTTCCTCCTTTATTGGATGCTTATAAAGCAATGAGTCAGGCATTTGTTATTCTTGATAACTTCAATATTCCTATCGGTTCGGTATATCCTCCGCAAAAAGCTCCAGATCTCCCATCTTCTACCCAATGGACGAGTGTAAGCGATATTACGAACGGGAATTTCTATTATACGACTTACTACAATCGCCAGATTCGGAAGCTTGACCTGAAAGCAATTGATTTTGGAAAGGTGAAACTTCAGGTAATCCCTTTGGATAAGACGGAGCGGCAAAATATAGAAGAGATTATTGTTCAAGCAAATTAGGAATTATAATCTATAAAAGAATACTCTATAGGGTGTGTGTTTATAAAAAAGAAAGTCTGTCTAAACTTTTGTTGTTAGACAGACTTTCTTTTTTATTTATAATGATAATGCTTAGAATTCTGCATTTTTCGGTGTACGTGGGAAAGGAATCACGTCGCGGATGTTTGACATACCTGTCACAAACAAAAGCAAACGCTCGAAACCAAGTCCGAAACCTGAGTGAGGAGCAGTACCGAAGCGGCGTGTGTCCATATACCACCAGATATCTTTTTCAGGAACGCCCATCTCTTTGGCACGTGTAGAAAGTTTTTCAAGATCTTCCTCACGTTGTGAGCCTCCGATGATTTCGCCGATTTTCGGGAAAAGAACGTCCATTGCGCGAACTGTTTTACCATCTTCGTTCTGTTTCATGTAGAACGATTTGATCTCTTTTGGATAATCCGTCAAGATAACAGGCGATTTGAAATGTTCTTCTACCAGGAAGCGTTCATGTTCTGAAGCAAGGTCTGCACCCCAATAGATTGGGAATTCGAATTTCTTGCCGTTAGCTACCGCTTCTTCCAGAATCTTGATACCTTCTGTATAAGGCAAACGCACGAAGTTGTTAGATACAACAAAATTAAGACGTTCGATCAATTCCTTATCGTACATATCGTTCAGGAATTTCAAATCGTCCTGGCAGTTGTCTAACGCCCACTGGATGCAATGTTTGATGAAATCTTCAGCCAAATCCATGTTTTCTTCAATCTCGTTGAAGGCAACTTCCGGTTCGATCATCCAGAACTCAGCCAAGTGGCGTGGAGTATTTGAATTTTCGGCACGGAATGTTGGGCCGAATGTATAGATTGATCCCATAGACATTGCCGCCAACTCTCCTTCCAGCTGTCCTGAAACAGTAAGAGAAGCCTGCTTGCCGAAGAAATCATTTTCATAATTGATTGATCCTGTTTCGTCTTTTTTCAGATCATACAGGTTCATTGTTGTAACCTGAAACATCTGTCCCGCACCTTCACAGTCTGAAGCTGTGATGATTGGTGTGTGGAAATAGAAAAAGCCACGTTTGTGGAAGAAATCATGGATCGCCATCGCCATGTGGTGGCGCATGCGGAATACGGCACCGAATGTATTTGTGCGAGGACGCAAGTGAGCGATTTCGCGTAAAAATTCAAGTGTGTGTCCTTTTTTCTGTAAAGGATATGTATTCGGATCAGCCTCCCCTAATACGTCGATTTCATTCGCGTGAATTTCGCATTTCTGCTGTCCCTGCGATTCAACTAATGTACCGTTTACGCTGATACAAGCTCCTGTCGTGATTTTCTTCAATAACTCTTCATCAAAGTTAGCTACATCAACTACAATCTGGATATTGTTGATACCTGATCCGTCGTTTAATGCGATGAAGTTTACGTTTTTGTTTCCTCTTTTGGTACGTACCCAGCCTTTAGCGTTAACGGTAGTGCCATAAGCTTCACTTTTCAGCAGCTCTGTTACTTTGGTTCTACTGATTTTTTCCATGTAAGCACAGTGATTTTAATATTATTCGAAAGCACCCATGCGAAGCATGTTTACTTCTTGTTGAGTCAGATAACGCCAGCGACCGCGTGGAAGATTTTTCTTCGTCAGACCTGCGAAATAAACGCGGTCAAGTTTTGTTACGCGATAGCCTAAGTGTTCGAAAATACGGCGTACGATACGATTTCTTCCTGAATGGATCTCAATACCCACCTGGTTTCTGTCTTCTTCGTTCGCGTAGCTGATAGCATCTGCATGGATCTCTCCATCTTCCAGTTCTACCCCTTCTGCGATTTTAGCCAAATCCTCTTCGGTAATATCCTTATCCAACCATACGTGATAGATTTTTTTCTTCACGAATTTAGGATGAGTCAGTTTAGAAGCCAGGTCGCCATCGTTAGTCAATAACAATACACCTGTTGTATTACGGTCAAGACGACCTACCGGATAGATACGTTCTGTAGCGGCGCTACGAACAATGTCCATAACAGTAAGACGGCCTTGCGGATCGTCTGATGTAGTTACGCAGTCTTTCGGTTTGTTAAGCAATACATATACTTTCTTCTCCAAAGAAACCGGTTGATCATTGAATGTCACTGTATCGTTGCGGTGAATTTTAGTACCCAATTCAGTTACTACTTCTCCATTCACTTTTACAGCTCCGTTTGTAATGAATTCGTCTGCTTCGCGACGAGAGCATACACCTGCATTGGCAAGATATTTGTTCAAGCGGATTGGTTCGTTCGGATCTGTCAGAAGGTCTTTGTATTCCAACTGTTTTTTCTGGCTGTATTTTGCATTCGGATTGTATCCGCCTTCACGTTGCTGGAATCCGCCTTCGCGACGTTGATAGCCACCACCCGGACGGTTGTTATATCCGCCTTGACGTTGCTGGTATCCACCATCGCGTTGCTGATATCCGCCTTCGCGACGTTGGTAACCACCTTCACGCTGCTGGTATCCACCTTCACGACGCTGGAATCCGCCTTCGCGCTGCTGATATCCCCCCTGACGCGGTTGGAATCCGCCTTCACGACGCTGATATCCGCCTTCGCGTTGTTGGTAACCACCTTCGCGCTGCTGGTATCCCCCCTGACGCGGTTGGTAACCACCTTCACGTTGTTGGTATCCCCCCTGACGTGGCTGGTAACCACCTTCGCGTTGCTGGTATCCACCTTCACGTTGTTGGTATCCGCCTTCGCGACGTTGGTACGGACGCTCATTGCGTTCGCCTGAATATGAATTGCGGTTGTAAGTTCTTTCTTGATTGTCGAAACGTTTGTAAGGTCTGTCTCCTCCTTCGTTAGAGCCCTCCGGGCGATTACTTCTTAGAATTCGCTGATTCCCTTCATTTCTGTTGTAATTGACTTTTTCAAAGTTTTCCGTATTACCATCACGGCCGGTAACTTTTCCCTCGCTGATACGTGGGCGTCGCTTTCCTTGTTCTCTTTCCATGGGAAATAGTTTGAATATTTGTAATTAAATAATTTAGCCTCGCGGCTGAGCTTTTTATTGATGAAACAAATATATGCAGATTCTTGTTCGTAAGCCAATAAAAAAACCTTTTTTATCGGCTTACGAATAATTTTTATAAACCCTTACTGATTAATGTTAATCAATCAGATTCCGGTATAATTATGAGGAGTGATTGAGCGTAATTCGGCTTTCACTTCTTCTGATACCTGTAGGGTGTCAATGAATTCTGCAATCGTTTCGGCATTAATGCCTTTGTTTGTGCGGGTCAGCGCTTTTAACGCCTCATATGGTTTTGGATAACCTTCTCGACGAAGAATTGTCTGAATCCCTTCTGCTACGACAGGCCATGCTTGTTCAAGGTCGGCATGGATAGCCTTTTCATTGAGCAATAATTTGTTTAAGCCTTTTAAGGTAGATGCGAATGCGATTAAGATGTGTCCGAAAGGAACACCTACGTTACGCAATACGGTTGAGTCGGTCAAGTCACGTTGTAAACGAGAAACAGGTAGCTTCATGCTTAGATGATCCAGTAGTGCATTGGCGATACCCAAGTTACCTTCCGAATTTTCGAAGTCGATCGGATTTACTTTATGAGGCATAGCCGAAGAACCTACTTCACCCTCTTTGATTTTCTGTTTGAAATATTCCATTGAAATATATTGCCAGAAATCTTTGTCCAAATCAAGCAGAATCGTATTGATTCGTTTCATTCCGTCAAATAGGGCTGCAAGATTGTCGTAGTTGGAGATTTGAGTAGTCCATTCTTCTCGGGTGATGCCAAGGTAATCTGTTAAGAAAGTAGCACCAAATGTTTTCCAGTCGAACTGCGGATAGGCAAGATTGTGAGCATTGAAGTTTCCGGTTGCTCCACCGAATTTTCCGGAGATCGGAATGGTTTTGAGTAGTTCTAATTGTTTTTCCAGGCGGTAGACGAATACCATCACTTCTTTACCCAGGCGGGTAGGTGAGGCCGGTTGTCCGTGTGTTTTGGCAAGCATCGGGATCGCTGTCCATTCATTGGCGAATCCTTTCAATACATTGATTACTTCTTCGAGCATCGGATAATATGTTTTTTCCAGACACTCTTTGATAGATAATGGCACGGATGTATTATTGATGTCTTGCGATGTGAGTCCAAAATGGATAAACTCTTTATAAGCGTCTAATCCTCCCAGTTTGTCAAACTCTTCCTTAATGAAATATTCAACCGCTTTTACATCATGGTTCGTCGTACGCTCAATGGTTTTGATGCGCTCGGCGTCTGCGATTGAAAAATTCCGGTAAATGTTCCGTAAACTTTCCAAGGTTGCCGGCGAAATTCCTGCGAGCTGAGGCAATGGAAGTTCGCATAGGGCGATGAAATACTCGATTTCTACCTGCACGCGGTAGCGAATCAATGCAAACTCTGAAAAATACTCCGATAAAACTTGTGTCTTCTCGCGATAGCGTCCATCGACTGGCGAAATAGCCGTAAGAGGTGTCAATTCCATATGAAAAATTAATTGAGTTTCAAATTTAACACATATCGTTAAAAATTAGGGTATAAAGGGGCATTAAAATATACTCATGTGACTTTTTTTGAAAAAAAGTAGTCGAAATGTTTGGAGGTAATGCAAAAACCTACTACTTTTGCTTCCGCTTTTGAGAAACAAAGTTACACGGGCTCATAGCTCAGCTGGTTCAGAGCACC
>JAVVPN010000079.1:0-13280 GCA_036655755.1 Bacteroidales bacterium
GTTACTTCATCAGTCATAATCGATTCAATAATTTGGCTTTTATGCAAAAATAACACTTTTGACCATAATAAGCGGACTCTTGCCCGATTCTTTTGATGCTTTATAAAGAAGAGTAGATGAATCAAAAAAACACATGCCTGATCAGAATCTTTTTTGAAGCAATATATGCCCGAAAGCGTAATATAATTTTATCCCATCCTGATCAAATTACCGGTCTCTGTTTCTAAATGCTTTTTACAATAAAAACCGCCCGTTCCGCAAACTTTATATCGGATAATGAAAACCGGTTTCGGAGTCAGTTTCTTTGAATTCCGCCCGATAGCAAAACAAAAAAAGGTGACTATTCTTCAACTGATTCCTCACCACGAACCCGACACTCATTTACGGATAATCTGATTGTCGCTCGTGAGGAACACAAAGTTTGTCCGTGAACAAACTTCGTGTTCCTCACGAGCGAACTTCGTGTACTTCACGGACGACGTTCGGGTTCTTCGGGAGCAATCACCCGAAGATGCAGGATGTATTCTCTATGGCACTATTATAAGGCAAACGATATTATACGCAAGGATTCGATTTAATAACTACCAAACTGAACCTGCACTAAAATAGGTTGTTACTACTATACATATGACTTCTGTCATACAATTCATACCCTTGTATATTAAACATTCAGCGTCTACTATGAAATGTAATTTTCAGGATATATTTATCAATATCTGCCAAAACTCCGAAATTGCCAATATATGGGTTCTCGATGCCAATCATACCGACTATTTTAAATGGGAAGAGTGTTCGTCGCCCGCTATCATCCAAGTAGCGGATGCCGAAAAAATCTGTATCGCCGCAGCTGCTCAAGCTGAACTGGACAATAGTACCGGAGTATGTGTTTTCCCCACCGCATCTACTGTTTTGGAATCATTATCCGCACTTTACGAATTGAACCGGAGTCGAATCCCCTTATTGGTAGCCTGTATCGTGGATGATTACGACATGACTCCTGAAAGCATGTTTCTTCCGCTTTTGCGGAACTGCGATCTTTTCGTACAGGTGCTGACCGAATCTATTCAAAGTCCGCGCATGATTCTGCACAGCCTGCAGTATGCGGTTGCCGAAAACAGAGTGGCGATACTTCTTATCGGACGCCATCTCCTTAATATGGAAGCCCGGTATGAAAAAAGCATACGTACCAAATCCTACCGCAACAAACCGATCATACTGCCGCCTCAAAACAAACTCGAAGAACTGGCTGCCAATCTGAATCAATATGACAAGATTACCATTCTTTGCGGGAAGCAATGCGCAGAGGCAATTCCGGAAATAAACACCCTTTCAGAATTGCTGTTAAGCCCTGTAGCATTTACCCCCGGACTTCGTGCGCGCATCGGCTCACAATTGAACTATTCGGTAGGGATATACGGACATTGGGCTCAACCGGCCGCATACGAAGCAATCGGAAATTCGCAACTGCTCCTTTTACTCGATCATTCGCAAAAAAACTTCTGTGAATTTGGCGATGATGTAAAAATCATTCAGATATCTCCCACATCGCTGAGCGGGGTGGATCAGGAACAAACAAAACGGGTATATCGCGGGGATATAAAAAATACGCTCGCCCGACTGATTCCGCTGATCCAACAGAAAAAAGACAATTCATTCGTTGAGGATCTGGTACGAAAAAACAGAGAACACGAACAGCTGCTAAATGATGGTAACGGCCCCGTACCGCCTATGCTGAATGATCTGGCTAAATTATTAAACAGGAAATTAGAGCGAAATTCCTGCCTTTGCGCAGAAGGATATTCCGCTTTCTTCTTTCAGAATGTATTGGTCGATACCGATCAGCGCAGATTTATCTGCCATATGGACGACCTGCAAGGGGATGGCAATACCGTTTTTATGACACTGGGGATGCTTGCTTCCAAATCAACTCCACAAGCAATCGGAATCCTTGATTCAGAAGCGCTTCTCTCCCAAATAAGTTGTCTGCTACCATTAGCCGATCCTAAATACAACCTAAAGATAATCGCCTTTAATATAAGTTGCAGAAAAGAGAAATCGCCTTTAGGCAACTTATGCAACGCTATGGAGATTGCCTATTATCAATTGAAAGGCTCGTCTGACATCTTAGTTGGCATTGAGCATTGGCTCCATTACGACCATAGCTCGGTGCTTGAGATTTGTGTCGATATCCCCGAAAATCTACTTATAGAAGTACCGTCCTATCGGTATGGCCCCATTCCGAATCAATTATTCGGGAAAGTTTTAGACTCACTCAACAAATTGAAAACAGGGTCTGTATTTTGTCAGGGCCATACCCTCAGCACTACGATATTAAACAGCACCACTGAAGTAAGTATCAATCCGCTCTATTCCGCAAGGAATGTCTTTTATGCGGCTGCAGGCGCTGAAAGGCAGGAAGATAAGATAGCGGTTTGCGTAGCTTCCAACCTTCACGAAGTATTAAGCATGACGCCGGGCATATATGAGGCGAAGCGGCATCATCTGCCTATTCTATTTTTGGTTTTCATCAATACCATGGAGTGCCGCCAACGCATTATAAAAGAGGCTTTCGTACTTCGCCGGGTTGTAAATATCCTGTCGGGGTATCATCAGATAGCCGATCTGAAAAAAGACCTCAATTTTATACTCGGCGAAGCGATAGCAGAAGCATATCAGATAAAAAGTATCGGTGCGGTAATATTCCAGAATATCTACGAACAGAAAGAGGAACCGACCTGCCGTGTAGTTTTCGACTCGCCATACATTGATTCGATTGAATATCCCACAGACGAAAAAATAAAACAACTGGCTGAGTTGATTGAAAAGGCTCATCATCCGGTACTCTTCGCAGGGGGCGGTTGTAGAAATGCCGCACAAGAGGTGATGGAGCTATCGGAACGGATACATGCGCCATTAGGCTGGACTTTTAAATCGAAAGATCTGTTCGATGACAATCGCTATCCGTTAGGAATGCCCGGACTGCTTTCCTGGCCCGTCTTAGACGAGGCCCTAAAGCAGTGCGATTTGCTATTGCTTCTTGGAATAGAGTTCCCGTTTGAAAACAAAATATCAAAGTCGGCCACCTTGGTGCAGATCGATATCAATGCCGCCAATCTGGGGCTGACCCATGCGGTAGATATCGGCCTGGTAGGAGATATAAAACAAACCCTACAGCAATTATTACCGATCGTTAAACCAAAGAATGCTCCTGAGTTTGCCGAAAAATGCAAGGCAAAATACCTGCAGGAATATAACGCGTATATAAACGCAATTAAGGAAAAGGAGAAAAAGCTCAATTCCATTATTTTCGAAGGTGCCATCGAGCGCATCAATCAGTTCGCTCCATTAAATGCCTGGATTACCGCCGATATGGTGATTCCGTGGTATCTGTCTGCGATGATTCTGAAAAGTCATGCAACGCGGCGCTTCTTTTCAACCGGCGACAACCTGTATAGCTGCAACAGCACCGCCTTTTCAATGGGTGCCGACCTCGTTAATAATGAGGCTCCGAAAATTGTGATTACCACGAACATTTCGTTCAGAAAACAGATCGATAATCTGCGTACGGTTGTCCGCGAAAAAAACAACCTCAAGGTTTTTGTGCTTCATCTTTCGGATGAGAAGCCTGCAATCGCCTACTCAAAACTGTTCGGGCCGGAAGAATCGAAAGGCATAACGATTACTTCACTGGAGGAATTACAACAGAAACTGCCGCTTATATTCCGTGTTCCCGGATTCGTAATCGTCGATATATACACTGCGAAGACAGGCCTGATCAAAGTACCGCCGCTCATTCCGGTATTAGTTACCCGGCATCGCGCTATTCTGGAAAGTCTTTATCTCGATAATGGCAAGAATCTTTATATGCAGATATTCGGATTATTACCGTCCGAATTAAAAGATGATGAATGGCAGTAATCACTCGTAAAAACAGATCATATAAATTATGGCAGTGGAGAATTTTAAAAGATTACCCGTTTATGTCTCGCGGGTTACGGAGCATATTTATAATGAAATCGATTCTTACATACAGATATTGGAAGGAATTTCCCGTTTAAACAACCAAAGTATGTCATTAGTCGATTTCTATAAAGGAGAAATACTTTTTGTTTCAAATAATCCCCTATTTCTTTGCGGACTTACCCCCAAAGAGATAAAAGAGTTGGGGGCGGCTTTTAACCAACGCTTTGTATCGGAAACAGACAATGCCTTTATTAGAAAGGCAACAAGTTCGTGGATTCAATTCATAGAGGCGCAATCTATTGAAGAAAGAAAATCATATACGCTCCAACTTAACTATTACCTGGATCACAGATTAATCAGTGTCAGCATGACACCGGTTTTTCTTTGTGAAGACGGTAAGCCGTGGTTAGTACTTTGCAATGCAAAGGTTTCGACGCATTCCGACTCCGGACATGCCTTTATTTTCAAACAAAACAGCTTGAAAAACTGGGATTACTCCGCTACTTCAAAAAATTGGGTTGAAAACGATCTGTTTTCATTAAGTGATATCGAACAGGAAGTGCTCCGGTTGGCTATCCAGGGGAAAAAAGAAAATGAAATCTGCCAACATATTTTCCGATCTAAAGACGGGTTGAAATCAATTAAAAGGAAATTATTTCATAAAATGGGAGTTACGAATACCACTGAAGCGGTTTCGTTTGCTATTTCATACGGTCTGATATAGCCCTTAAAAACCGGCATATCAACATCAACTTTGTTAAAAACAGCACTTTCACCCTAAAGGGTGAAAGTTGAACCTGTTTCGTCCAAACACCCAAAAGTGTGATATTTGTTAATATTTATCCTCCTAATTTTACCACGTAATCATCGTATAATTAACAAGATGATATTTTAATTATTTAATCTAAACAGTTTTATTTATGGCATTAACCACATTGCAACAATTTCAGAACAAACTATTAAGTATCCAGGATAAGCTATTGAGATATGGGTATTTATTAACGTCAAATCAAGATGACGCAAAGGATTTATTACAAGACACAGCTCTTAAAGCGCTCGAAAACAGAGAAAAATTTGCAGAAAACACCAATTTCAGTGCATGGGTATTTACTGTGATGCGCAACATATTCATCAATAACTACCGTAAGAATCTGCGCAGTCAGACGTTTATTGATCAAACGGAAGATCTTTATCATTTAAATCTGCCGCAGGAAAGTGGAATCAATACGCCCGACGGAGCTATTACGCTAAAAGAAATTACAAAAGCGATCAACGGATTCGCAGATGAATACCGCATCCCTTTTTCAATGCATGTGGCCGGCTATAAGTACCATGAAATAGCCAAAGAGATGGATCTTCCGCTCGGAACGGTTAAAAGCCGTATTTTCTTCACCCGCAAAAGACTACAAGAGATGCTCAACGAATATGAGATATAGTGTATTTTTATTTTGTTCCGGACGCGTCCTGACTTCTACATCCTCATGTACGAGTCGGGACGCGTGCTTATATAACCCCGGATACTATTTTAACCTACTCTAAAAACTTTGATAAAACCATTCCGGTTTTTACCCATAATTGCGCCCGATCCATTATTTTTAAACAAAATAATCAGTAAACGTACTCCGTATGAAAAATAACGACTGGAAAGATCGGCTAAACGTGGTATTCTCTACCAATCCCGACTTCAAATATGAAAGTGATGATGAACAGGAAACGGTTGAAAAACTGCCCAACGAAAAACAAAAACTGCGCATCGAACTGGATAAACGCAACCGCAAGGGGAAAGCGGTAACCCTTATTACCGGCTATGTGGGCAGCGACGACGACCTGGGCGAACTGGCGCGTATGCTCAAAACCAAATGCGGATCGGGCGGATCGTCCCGTTGCGGCGAAATATTGATTCAGGGCGACTTCCGCCAGAAAGTGAACGAAATACTTCAGAAAGAAGGCTATAAGACACGCGTAATTTAAAAACACCCCCATTATCATGCTTACTGTTTACAGAGCTTCTGCCGGATCGGGTAAAACCCATTTGCTTACCGGTACTTACCTGCGCATGCTGTTTCAGGAAGGTACCACATTCGAAAATATCCTTGCCGTAACCTTTACCAACAAGGCTACCGAGGAGATGAAAGAGCGTATCCTGAGTCAGCTGTTCCTGCTCGGCACCGAACCTGAGCGCTCGGATTATATCGATTCGCTCAAAAAGGAATTCAATTTGCCGGAGCCCGAAATTAAAGCAAAAGCGCAACGGGTATTGAAGGAGATTCTGCATAACTACTCGGGATACAACGTAAGCACGATTGACCATTTCTTTCAACATACCACCCGTGCGTTTACCCGCGAAATCGGACTGCAGGGAGGGTATAACATCGAGTTGGATCAGAACCGGGTATTGACCGAGGCGATCGACCGTCTGATCGTGAGCCTGGGCAATGAGGAGAATAAGCACCTGCTCGACTGGCTGTTGCTTTTCGCAAACGAAAAGATCGATAACGCCCGCGACTGGAATATCCGCAAAGACTTATTTTCGCTGTCTACTGAAATTCTGAAAGAGGAATATAAGAAGAATAGCGACAAGATTCTGGAATTCACCTCCGACAAGAAAAACCTCACCAACTTTATCCGGTCGATGAAAGAGATCCGGTCGAACTTTGAGGAGCTCGTTAAAGAGTTGGGAAAGAAGGGGAACGATATCATTCGCCGAAATGGGCTGAAGGCTACCGATTTTACGGGCAAGTCGCGTTCGGCTTTTCTGATTTTTGACGTTTGGGAAAAGGGTACGGTGAAACCACCTGCCGCCACACTTCTCAAACTGATCGATACTCCCGACAAATGGTGTCCGGCCAAACCGGGAGCAGAACTGCAAATGCAGATTCGCGCGGCTTACGACGACGGCCTCAACGAAGCGTTGCGCGAAGCGGAAACCTTGTTCGACAATCTTCCCGTATATCAAAGCGCCCTCGAGAGCCTCCGCTATATTTTTACGGTGGGTATCCTGACCGATATCGACCGAAACATGCGCGAATACAGCCGCGAAAACAACCTGATGCTTATTTCGGATACTACCGAATTGCTCAATAAAGTGATCGACGGTAAGGACACCCCGTTTCTATACGAAAAGATCGGTACGCGCATTCAGCATTTCATGATTGATGAATTCCAGGACACTTCGGGGATGCAATGGGAGAATTTCCGCCCGTTGGTGAGCGAATCGCTCGGACAGGATTTCGACAATCTGATTGTAGGGGATGTAAAACAAAGTATTTACCGCTGGCGAAGCTCCGACTGGATGTTGCTTCACGACGAACTGCGTCGCTATGAAACCGAGCAGCGCCAGGACAGGGTGCTCGACACGAACTGGCGAAGCTGCCGCAACATCATCGCGTTTAACAACACGTTCTTTACCGTTGCCGCAAAACTGCTTCAAGGGAAATTTAACGAAGGGGTAGCCAATCCCACTTCGGTGATTGAGGCCGCATACGACGATATTTGCCAGCAAGTGTCGCCCAAAAAGAAAGAAAAGGAGGGGCATGTACGCGTAGAGTTCATCGAAGCGGACCGTACGGATGCATGGAAAGAGGAGGTGCTGAACCGATTGCCCGAAACGTTGATCGAGCTGCAATCCAACGGATACGCGCTCAAAGATATCGCCATCCTGGTGCGTACGGCAAAAGAGGGCGCCGCCGTAGCGAAGACATTGCTTGCCTACAAGGCGGCCAATCCGGATTCGCCTTATCGCTTCGACGTGATTTCGAACGACTCGCTCTATGTGTCACAGGCGGGAGTAATCGAAACCATTGTCAGCTTCATGCGCTTCCTGCTCGACCAGAATTCGCCCGTACATCAGGCGATCGCATCCTACAACCTTGCTACAAATCTCTATGGTACGGCTCCCGAAGCCGCATTGCACGAATATTTCGGCAGGACGGATCCGTCGGCCTCCCCTTTTAACGAGGCGTTTGCCGCTGAAGTGGATTCGATTCGCACCTTGCCTCTGTTTGAGATGACCGAACGGATCATTTCATTGGTGGTGAACGGAGAGAATATGCAGGACAAAGTGTATGTGCAGGCGTTTCAGGATCTGGTGCTCGAATTTATTTCATCCCACACGGCCGACCTTTCTGCATTCCTTGAATGGTGGGACGACGCGGGTGTCAAAAAGACCATCTCTACCCCCGATTCGCAGGATGCCATCCGCATCATCACGATTCATAAATCGAAAGGGCTGGGATTCAAATCGGTGATTATCCCGTTTGCGTCGTGGACCATCGATAACGAGGGGTATAAAAGCAATATCATCTGGAGTGAACCAAGCGTCGAACCGTTTAACCGGATTCCGCTGATTCCGCTCAAATACAGTTCGGCGCTCCTTAACACCATTTATGCGGCCGACTATCTGAAAGAGAAGTTGCAGGTGTATATCGACAATCTCAACATCGCCTACGTAGCCTTTACGCGGGCGGAAGAGGAGATGATTATTTTCGCACCCAAATCGAAGAAGCCCGAGAGCCTGACCGATATCGGATCGGTGCTTTACAGTGCCGTAGAATGGGCGAGTCAGCCCGAGGGGGATAAAGAGTTTGTCAACCTGCCGCAACACTTCCGTCCCGAAGAACTTTGCTTTGAGCTGGGCGATTGGTGGCAACCCGAAAAAGAGAAGGAAAAAGGGGTTCGCGAAATCGCCCTCCACCAATATACGTCGGTCGATCCGGGAAGCCGCCTGCAACTGCGCCTGCACGGAAAAGGGTATTTCCGCGACAAGGAGGAGCGCGTATACGGCACATTGATGCACCAGATTCTTTCGGCGGTTCACTACCCCGAAGATGTGCATGCCGCCACGCAGCTATTCGTGCTCAACGGTGCGCTGCGTCAGGAGGAAGCCCCGTATATAGAGGAAAAGATAACCCGCTTGCTCGAAGATGAGCAGGTGAAACCCTGGTTCTCGAAAGAGGCGCGTATCTTTACCGAAACCGAGATTCTGGTGGCGGAAGGTTCTTTCCTGCGTCCCGATCGTGTGGTGAATATCGACGGGCGCACAATCGTAATCGACTATAAGTTCGGATTGATGGAGCGAAAAGGCTACGACAAACAGGTAAGACAATACATGCAATTCATGTCTGCCATGGGACAACAGGTGGTAGAGGGATATTTGTGGTATGTTGAACTCAACAAGATCGTGAGGGTTGAGCCCGAAGGGCAGTTGAGTTTGTTTTGACCTCCCTCCGACTTCTATAATAAAACAACCTCCAAATAGCAGATATAAGTGTGTCCGCTATTTGGAGGTTTCAATATCAGCTTACTATTTCTCAGAGAATATCATCCAATAACCAAGCTTGAATATGCTTCACTCCCTCTTTAGAAGGAAAAGTAACGTCATCCAACGAAACAACATATTTCTCATAACTGTCATTTATAGATAACAAAGGAGCATATTCTCGTTCAATAGTCTGAGGCTCGAGTAGTAGATAGGTACTTTGAATATAAATAACTCTGTCCTCTTTGATTGCTACAAAATCAATTTCTTTTCCTCTGTCATTACCAACATACACAGCATATCCTTTTCGTTTCAATGCTAAGAAAACCAGATTTTCGAGTTCATATCCAATCCCATAGGCGAATCCGGGATAGAGATAATTCTTGAAAGAAAGATCATTGATATAATATTTTGCCGTTCCCGACATGGTTTCCTTACCTCGGATATTATACCTTTCCGCTTTATGAATCAAAAATGCCTCTTCTATAAAGCCAATATAATTGGCGATTGTGTCATAAGTGGTTTTCCGTTTTCTGGAAGAAAAGAAGTTTACTATGTTTGTTATCGAAAGCAGATTAGAGGCATTATTAAGCAGATTAGAGGCATTATTAACCAGATATACAAATATGTCCTCCAATAATTTCGTATCCTTTATATTATAACGTTGGATAATATCTCGCAGTAAAACAGAATCTTTGATAGAAGAAATATAATTTCGCTTGGCATCATTGTTTGGCAAGATAAATAACTCCGGTAAACCTCCCGTTTGCAAATACTGCATATATTCCGCTTTTGAATTATCTACTTCTTTTATTTGCAGATATTCCTGATAACTGAAAGGAAAGATCTCGAACTTCACATATCTTCCTGAAAGCAAAGTAGCCATCTCCCCCGATAATAATTTCGAATTCGATCCGGTTATGAATATTTCATAGTTTTTGGTAAAGTCTTGAGAATATGAATTGACAAAATGCTCCCATCCTTCAATTCCTTGTATTTCATCGATAAACAAATAGACCTTCCCCTGAGGCTTCACTGTATCTTCATATAGCTTCACCAATTCATGTAATATTTTATAATCAGAAATAAAATCAAAGTCTATGAATTCCTTATTTATATAAAGAATGTTTTGAGCAGGAACATTCTCTTGCATCAATCTGAATGCAATTTGGCGAAGGATATAGCTTTTGCCTACTCGTCGTTGCCCCACTAAGACTTTTACAAGCTTATTCCCTACGAAATCAAAAATCTTTTCAGTATATGCTACTCTAGGTATCCCAAGATACGGCATGTTACCATCCCAGAAGTTATACTCCTTTAATGCTTTAAATTTTTCGTCCATACTCGAATATTTTCAATAAATATAAATATTTTCGAGTATACTCGAAAATATCACATGTTAAACTTGTTTATTCGAGTATACTCGAATAAACAAGAAAAGAGGAAATGAATCATCATCTCCTCTTTTCTTGTTTATGTAATATACGCTGTTGTAAGCACTTTATTTAAGATTTCGCTTGATAAAAGCCTCCACTTTGTCAAACATATTCTCTGTCCAAAACTCCCAGCTTCCGTGATCGGCATTTCGCAACGCATAAAATTCGTACTCCTTACCGTTCTCCTGCAACTTGTTTGCGAGAATATCGCTTTGTGAGAAAGGAACGACATGGTCTTTCGTGCCGTGAGCCAGAAAGATCGGAGGAAGTGGCGTTTCTTTGTTGATATAAAACCAGGGACTGATCTCTTTGGCTTTTTGGGGATTTTCGGTTACACCCACTTTGCCCATCAACAGCCCCTCCGGACTGTTCGCATCGCCGGTTGTAGCCGCAGTCGGGTCGTCTTTCATCACCAACAAGTTCGTTGGAGGATAATAGGCAATTACCCCGTTTATATCGGGTACCGTATCGTTTCCCACACGAAGCGCGGTAAACAAAGCCGTATGCGCCCCCGACGAATCACCCCATACGAACATATTTTTGGGATCGATCGAATACTCCTTTGCATGCGCCCGCATGTAATAAAAGGCATCCAAGGCATCTTCTCTCTGAGCAGGAAATACAGCACCCGGCGTCGGCCGGTACTCCACGATCGCCACCACATAGCCTCTTCTGGCAAATTGAGCGACTTGCGGAATGTTGTTGTATACGTTCTGCTTCATCCAGGCAGAGCCCTTTACAAATATAATGCAAGGATAAAGATGCGGTTTCCGGTCGTTGCTTTTAGGCACGAACACCTGTAAAGTCAGATCCTGACCATCTTTATGCGCATAAACCACGTTCGGTATATAATCCGCTTTATACACCTCGTCATTCTGTTCAACCAATTGCGCCGCGCTGTTTTGCGGCACCGCTTCCGGAAAATCGGCGCGGTTATTCCGGGGACCGTTCTGAGCATTCAGCTGCAGACAGCCGGCCACCATCGTTAAAATAATAAATAGATTTCTCATTGTCATATTCAGTAATAAATCAGTTTGCCAGATAGGTTTGTAAAAAAGAGAGTTTCTTATGGAAGAACCGGGCAAACAATCCCACGGTTAAAGCCGCGATAATGGTCCCCTCCCGAACGCCTGTAATATTAAAGAACAAAAACAAAGAAGTGATACAAGCCAATAGCATCAACGTCGTATCGAACAATATTTTTGTCGAACCGAAACTGCGTTGCCGTTTATTTGCATAGGCATTCACGAAAGCCTCGCCCGAGAGCATCACTACGTTCGCAATCACTTCGAGGCTTACCCCTAAACCAAGCAATACGCATCCGGTCATCAACGTAGTCAGCTGCATCGGATAACTCAAAGGCGCCACCCAGTCGAGCAACGACATGCAGATATCAATAAAGAGCCCAAACAATATCGATACGGGGAGTTGCGCCCATTCTCTTTGTTTAAAATCGCTTTTCTGAATAAGCACCTGCCCTAAAATCAGAAACAGATTCAGAATGAATGTGAGCGTGCCTAACGATACGGGATATTTCAGACTGATCGTATAAGGCAGACTCGATATCGGAGATGATCCCAGATCGGCCTTAATTATAAAACAAATACCCAGGGCATTAAGAAATAAACCAATAAAAAAAACAGTGTACTTTTTGAAAATCTCCTTTTTATCCATTCCTCTCTAAATCTTATTTATACAAATCGGTTCATAATGCAATACGGGTTGCAAACTTATACGGATATTTGCAGTCGAACTTATCTGATAAAGTCAATTACACTTGTCTGTAAAATTCAATTCTTTTATTTTTGAGATATGAATCAACCCAATAATACCATTGCATCGTTACAGGATCTTTATTATGTAACCTATTCGTCCGTTACCCGACGAGAATTATATGAAAAACAATATAAGCTCATTAAAGTTATTTCAGGAAGTGCAGTCTTAACGGGAAGCAATAAAACGGTCGAAGTGCGGGCGGGCGAATATCTATTTGTTAATCAGGGAAGTTTTTCACGCATCATCATGTATCCAGAGAAGAGCAAACCCTTCGGACTCGTCTGTCTGAACTTCTCGGATAAGTTTATTCATAAGTATCGCGAACAACACCTGACGCCGGTTACCCCCGAAACCACCTTGTCGCCATTCGAACCAATAAAGCCCTCCCTCCTATTCCGGGCGCTTTTCGCTTCTCTGCAAGTGTATGCTCAAAACAAAATCATGCCCGATCAACAGATTCTGAACCTGAAATTAGAGGAGTGCCTGCATATTCTCGAACTTGAGCATTATCCGGTATTCTGCCAGTTAATGAGCAACCAACGGGAAGTAAAAATCAATCTGAAAACATTTATGGAGAACAACTTTTTCTACAATGCCCCTTTAGAGCGGTTTGCCAAGTTATCGGGGCGCAGCTTATCCTCCTTCCGTAGAGAATTCATTCGCGTTTTCGGCGAATCGCCCAATAAATGGCTGATCCAAAAACGTCTCGAAAAAGGCTACCAAATGATTGCCGAAGAGAATTGCCGCCCGATCGATATCTATTGGGAATTGGGCTTTGAAACGTTGGCGCATTTTTCACGGAAATTTAAGGAACGGTATGAGATTACTCCTAGCGAGTTAAGGAAGGG
>JAVVPN010000080.1:0-13066 GCA_036655755.1 Bacteroidales bacterium
ACGCCAGATTTTCATTCTGGAAAGAGGGGTTCGATTCCCCTATGGACTACGAAAAGGACGTCATACTTCGTGTATGACGTCCTTTTTTTTGTTTTTTATCCCTCGCTAACTCGGCTAAATGCAGGATTATAGCTATATTTGTTAGCTTTTTAAAATAAAAAGACGCTAAAGTTATGTCAGAAGAACAAAACGCTAACAAAACATATTCAGCCGACAGTATCCAGGTACTCGAAGGCTTGGAGGCGGTAAGAAAACGCCCTGCCATGTATATTGGCGACATTGGTATCAAAGGACTTCATCACTTGGTTTATGAGGTAGTAGACAACTCGATCGACGAAGCGTTGGCCGGATATGCTACTCACATCGAAGTAACAATCAACGAAGACAATTCGATCCGTGTAGTTGACAACGGACGCGGTATTCCGGTAGATATTCACGAGAAAGAGGGCAAATCTGCTCTCGAGGTGGTATTGACGGTTCTTCATGCCGGAGGTAAATTCGACAAAGGATCTTACAAGGTTTCCGGGGGTCTGCATGGAGTAGGGGTATCGTGTGTGAACGCGCTTTCTACATATTTGCGTGCCGAAGTACGCCGTGGTGGTAAAATCCATATGCAGGAGTTCTCTTGCGGGGCGCCACTTCATGATGTAGAGGTGATCGGCGATACCAACGAAACGGGTACAACCGTTGTTTTCCGTCCGGATGATTCGATCTTTACCGTAACGGAATATAAATACGACATTCTTGCAGCTCGTTTACGCGACCTTGCTTACCTGAATGCCGGTATCCATCTTACACTGACCGATCGTCGTGAAATACTCGAAGACGGTAGCTTCAAAAGCGAAGTATTCTATTCGACCGAAGGTTTAAAAGAGTTCGTTCGTTACATCGATGCTTCACGCGAACCATTGATTGATGGAATCATTCATCTTGCTACTGAAAAACAGGGTATCCCGGTTGAGTTGGCAATGACTTACAATACAACATACGGAGAAAACGTTTACTCGTATGTTAATAACATCAACACGATTGAAGGAGGTACGCATCTTGCCGGTTTCCGCCGTGCATTGACCCGTACGCTTAAAAAATATGCCGAAGAGTCGAAAATGCTCGATAAGGTAAAAGTAGAAATCAGTGGAGATGACTTCCGCGAAGGTCTGACAGCAGTTGTTTCGGTAAAAGTAGCCGAACCTCAGTTCGAAGGACAGACGAAAACCAAGCTAGGTAACAGCGAGGTGACCGGTGCGGTAGATCAGGCTGTAGGAGAGGCTTTGGGACATTACCTCGAAGAGAATCCGAAACAGGCCAAAATGATTGTTGAGAAAGTGATCTTGGCGGCTACAGCCCGTTTCGCAGCCCGTAAGGCACGCGAGATGGTACAGCGCAAATCGCCGATGAGCGGAGGCGGACTGCCGGGTAAACTGGCCGACTGTTCTTCTCGTAATCCGGAAGACTGCGAGATCTTCCTTGTCGAAGGGGACTCTGCGGGTGGTACGGCTAAACAGGGTCGTCACCGTAATTTCCAGGCTATCCTGCCGCTTCGTGGTAAAATCATGAACGTAGAAAAAGCCATGTTCCACAAAGTGATGGACAGCGAGGAGATTGAAAACATGTTTAAGGCTCTTGGTGTACACTTCGGTACGGAGGATGATATCAAAGCATTGAACATCGCGAAACTGCGTTACCATAAGGTGATTATCATGACCGATGCCGACGTGGACGGTAGCCATATCGCCACATTGTTGATGACTTTCTTCTTCCGCTATATGCGCCCGTTGATTGAAAACGGATACTTGTATATCGCGACTCCGCCACTTTATCTATGTAAGAGAGGTAAAGTCGAAGAGTATTGCTGGAATGAACAGCAACGTCAGCAGTTCATCCTGAAATACGGAAACGGAAATGAAAACACAGTCCACACACAACGCTATAAAGGTTTGGGTGAGATGAACGCACAGCAGCTTTGGGAAACCACAATGGACCCTGAGCACCGTACGTTGCGCCAGGTAACCATTGAAAATGCGGCCGAAGCGGATCATGTATTCTCTATGCTGATGGGCGAAGATGTTGAACCTCGTCGCGAATTTATTGAAGCAAACGCTACATATGCTAAAATCGATGCTTAATGCATTGATAAACAGCTAATATTTATAAAGGCGAATATCATTCACTACTGCACTGCTTGCAGAAACGAATGATATTCGCCTTTCTTTTTAAACCTTCCCGGGTTTTAGCGGTCTAAAAACGGATCGATAAGACCAATTCAAATAATCCAAAACGAAAGACGATGAATTATAGATTTCTGATGACGGGACTCCTGCTGGGACTGGTGTGCCAATTGTTCGCTCAAAAAATAACAGGACGCATTGTTGATGCCGATACAAAGAACGCCCTCGAATTCGTAAACGTAGCCCTCTTTAAGGATGGCAATGACAAACTGATAAAAGGGGCGACCAGCGGCGAGCAAGGTAATTTTGAACTCGATGAAATTGAAAAAGGAAACTATGAGCTTCGCATTTCGTTTGTGGGATACGGTACACTTCGCCTTCCGGTAGTACTGACGGCCAAGAAACCGTCGGTTAATCTGGGTAATATTTCGCTGACAGAAGACAGCAAGGTGTTAAAAGAGGTACAGGTAACCGGACAGCGCTCTCAGATGAAGTTTGAGGTGGATAAAAAGGTCTTTAACGTTGATCAGAATATCGCCAGTGCGGGAGCATCGGCTTCGGAAGCACTTTCGAATATTCCCTCGGTAACGGTAGATAATGAAGGAAATGTGTCTTTACGAAACAACTCGGCCGTAACGATTTGGATCAATGGGCGACCGTCGGGACTTTCGGAAGATAACCGCGCGCAGATTTTGGAGCAGTTACCGGCAGAAAGCATCGAATCGATTGAAATCATCACGAATCCGTCGGCCCGCTTCAGTGCGGAAGGGACGGCCGGTATCATCAATATCGTGATGAAAAAGGAGAAGAAAACCGGTTATTACGGCGGCGTGAGTGCAAATGCCGATTCGCAGGGGGGATATGGCGTAGGAGCCAACCTCAACATGAGTTACAATAAACTGGAAGGATATGTAAACCTGGGATATCGCCGACGTGAAATGAAAACCAACAGCACGACCGACCGCACCTCCTTTCAGGGAGAAGACACGACGTATCTTTCTCAAAAAGGAAAAGGAAGCGGCAATGGCGGCGGGTTCAACACGCGCGTAGGTTTAGTCTATAATATCTCTTCGAAAGATGCCTTGAGCTTTACCGGATCGGGAATGTGGGGTGAGCGCAATCGCCGAAACACGATCAACTACAACACATTGTATCCGAACGGCAGTCAGAAACTGAGCAAGCGCTATTCTATAGAAAACGGAAGTCACGACATGATGGAGGGAACAGTGGATTATCTGCATACCTTTAATAAAAACAGCGATTTGCGAGCTGCCGTTTCATTCGACTATATGAATATGGGAGGGAACTCTTCGTATACACAGGAAGACCCGGCTACCACCTATTATCAGCTACAGGAAACCCCGCGTGTGCGCCGCAACTGGGAAATGACGCTCGATTATACGAACGCATGGAAAAACGGCATGAAGCTCGAAACCGGCTATAAAGGGGTTATCAATCAGCAAGACTCAAAAACCACAACATGGAGCGATCCGGACAAACAACAGGAGGAAACTTCACTTTACAACGATTTTAAATATAACGAAAACATACAGGCTCTTTATGCCACGCTAACAGGCAAAGCGGGGAAATTCAGTTATATGGCGGGAGTGCGCGGTGAATATACACACTATACCACTCAGTCGCCGGGGAAGACCGATGTACAGACCCCCGACTATACACGCAACTATTTCGATCTGTTCCCAAGTGCATTTATCTCTTACGCATTGCCGAAAGGCAATGAGTTGCAACTGAACTATACTTACCGTATCAACCGTCCGCGCGGCAGACAGCTCAATCCGTTCAAAAACATCAGCGACTCTTCGAATATCTCTTTCGGAAATCCGTATTTGCTGCCGGAATATACGAATGCCCTTGAGCTGAATTATATTAAAAACTGGGAGAAACATATGCTTTCTGCCTCTCTTTATTATCGTACGACCGACGGGGTGAGCCAGCGCATCAGCTACATGGAGGGTAACACTCTTTACACCACGTATGACAATGTTACGGATTCGCGCAGAGCAGGGATGGAACTTGTAGGTAAAAACCGCCTGTTCGGATGGCTCGACCTGACATCGACTGTAAATCTGTACTATTATAAGATGAACGGATTCGATTACGGCTATAATAATCAGACCACTCATTATAAGGGAAATGAAGACTTCTCATGGGATGCCCGCGTAATTGCCAATGTAATACTGCCATGGCAGTTGAGCTTTCAGGTAACCGGAAATTATAATTCGGCAACCTATTCTCCACAAGGCAAGGATTTTGAAAGTTATTGGCTTGATGCCGGCATCCGCCGCTCGTTTCTGGAGCGCCGCTTAAGCGTAGCGATTACCGGGCGAGATTTGCTTGATTCACGCAAACGAAAATCATATACTTATGGCGATCGTTTTTTCCAGACAAGCACGTCTCAATGGGGTGGCCGTCAGGTAGGAATCAGCATCTCCTACAATTTCGGGAATATGAAAACTCAGAAGAAAAAACAGCGTAATGGCGAACGTCAGGATTCAATGGATGGAGAAATGATGGATTATTAATAAGATAATCTTAAAATTCACTCTAATCCTAACTAAAATGGGTGGGAATTGTTTTACTTTGTAAAGAGAAGAGTCCACCCTTTTATCCCGTCAACGGGAATTCCGCAAAATGAGGTGATCTTCATAATACCTATTCAATATGGCAAAGACAGAAAACTCACCCGGGAAGGGTCGGATAAAAAAGAAAGAATTGCTGCCGCAGATTATAGCATTCTTCGAAGAACAGCCCTCTCTATCATTTAATTATAAACAGGTTTCTGAGGCGATTGGCGTCAAGAGAGACATGCAGCGCCAACAAGTGTTCGGATTGCTGGAAGAACTTAAAAATGACGATTTCCTCCTTGAAGTTTCTTTAGGAAAATTCAAGCTGAACAAACGCGGAAAAGAAGTTATCGGTAAGTTCGAAAGACGTAGCAACGGAAAAAACCAATTGATTCCGGAAGATGGAGGAGACGGTATTTTCGTAGCCGAACGTAACGCGATGCGTGCGATGAACGGCGATAAAGTAAAAGTGCTTTTATCTGCCCGCAAGAAAGGGGAAGCTCCCGAAGGAGAGGTGATCGAGATTATCGAGCGTGTACCTCAAACCTTTGTCGGCGTACTCGATGTGCAGCCGCATTACGCATTTCTGATTAATGACAATAAATTCCTGGCAAACGATATATTTATCCCGAAAGACAAACTTAAAGGGGGTAAAACCGGCGACAAGGCTGTCGTAAAGATTATCGACTGGCCCGAAAGAGCTAAGAACCCGACCGGCGAAGTAATCGACGTATTGGGAACTTCGGGCGAAAACAATACTGAAATCCATGCGATTCTTGCCGAGTTCGGATTGCCTTACAATTACCCGGAAGAGGTAACAAAAGCTGCCGACAAAATTCCTTTCGAAATTCCAGCCGAAGAGATTGCCAAAAGGGAAGACTTCCGTGGCATCACCACGTTTACGATCGACCCGAAAGATGCGAAAGACTTTGACGATGCGCTTTCGATTCGTAAACTGCCGAACGGTAATTATGAGATTGGTGTGCATATTGCCGACGTAACCCATTACGTAACACCCGGATCAATTATCGACAAAGAGGGGGAATCACGTGCCACATCCGTTTACCTCGTTGACCGCGTAGTACCAATGCTACCCGAACATCTTAGTAACGGAGTATGTTCATTACGCCCGAATGAAGAGAAGCTTACTTTCTCTTGTATTTTCGAGATGAACAACCAGGCCGAAGTTGTGAAATCGCATATCGCCCGCACCGTTATTAATTCGGATCGCCGCTTTACATACGAAGAAGCTCAGGAAATCATTGAAGGAGGAGAAGGCGACTATAAGTCCGAAATCCTTAAAATGGACGAACTGGCTAAAAAACTGCGTGAAAAACGGTTCCAGGATGGTGCAATCGCATTCGATCGCCATGAGGTAAAATTCGATATCGACGAAAAAGGAAAACCTACCGGAGTTTATTTCAAGGTTTCGAAAGATGCCAATAAGCTGGTAGAAGAATTTATGTTGCTTGCCAATCGTACGGTAGCCGAATTTGTAGGTAACCCGCCAAAAGGCAAAAAGCCGAAAACATTCGTTTATCGTGTACACGACTTGCCGGATCCTGAAAAAATGGAAAACTTCGCCACATTTATCCGCCGTTTCGGGTATAACCTGAAAACAGACGGCAAAAACAGCGATGTATCCAAATCAATCAACAAACTACTCGATACCGTACAGGGTACTCGCGAAGAGAATCTGATTGAAACCGTGGCAATCCGCTCGATGGCCAAAGCGATTTACACTACCGAAAACATCGGTCACTACGGGCTGGCGTTCGACTATTATACTCACTTTACATCACCTATCCGCCGTTATCCGGATATGATGGTACACCGCCTGCTCGACCGTTATCTGAACGGAGGACGCAGTGCGCAAGTTACCAAATACGAAGACCTTTGTAAACATTCATCAGAAATGGAGCAATTGGCAGCCAATGCTGAACGCGCATCCATCAAATACAAACAGGTGGAGTTTCTGAGCGAACGGTTAGGACAGGTATACGACGGTGTGATTTCGGGAGTAACCGAATGGGGACTTTACGTTGAAATCAACGAGAATAAATGTGAGGGCATGGTGCCTATCCGCGACCTGGATGATGATTACTACGTATTTGACGATAAAAACTACTGCCTGCTCGGAAAACGAAACGGAGGTATCTATCGCTTGGGAGATCCGATCAAGATTCAGGTAGCCCGCACAAATATGGAGCGAAAAATCATTGACTTCGCGTTAGTAAAAGAGGATAAAGATGGTAATCTGATCATGCCAACGATCAAACCTCGCCCTACGGCACGTCCGTCATTACCGCCTCAGGGTGGCGGCGACAGAGACCGAAAAGGAAACAAATCCAAAAGCAAAGGAAAAGGGCGCCCGAAAGACAAGAATAAGGGAAAAGGGAAGCCCAAACAGAAATAAATCAATCCATAAAATCCGGATGTCAGAATATCGCTGACATCCGGATTTTTCGTTTACCTTTGCGCACTCTTACTTAATCGCCTGAATGAAAAGATATATTATATCTCTTATTTATCTGATAGCCTTGCATTTGAGCGGGCTATTTGTTTTTAGTTTATTCCGTTTATTCCTGTTTCTTGAGAACTTCGGCTCTCTGCAACCCGAATCAGCCAAACAGATTCTTTTACCGGCCCGGGCTTTCCTGCACGGAGTGTGGTTTGACAACGTAACGGCATGTTATATCATGGTCGCTCCGCTGGCTATAGCATCTGTGTGTGCCATTTTTCATTATTACGGAGCACGGCTTTATCGGGGACTTACCCGGTTCATTCTTATCTTCTATCTGATTGCATTTGGACTATCGGCTGCCAATATTCCCTATTTCCGCTATTTCTTTAAGAACATAAATTCATCTGTTTTTAACTGGATAGAGTATGGAAGCACAACCTTCGGGATGATGGTACAGGAGATTTCTTACTGGATCGCAATCGGTGTTTTCATTGTGGTTTCGGCGCTTTATATCCGTTATGTATGGAAGGGATTCGACTTCTATCAGCAGAAAATGGATGCGGCCCCCCGATCCGAAAAGCCAATATTGATTCAAAGCAGCGCTGTTTTAGCGCTTAGTGTCATCATGATCGGTGGCTGCCTGTTCGGAATACGGGGCAGGAGAGGCTACAATCCCATTAAGGTGAGCGCTGCGTATTATTGCGACGACCCCTTTTTGAATCAGTTGGGTCTCAATGCCGCCTACAATCTGCTTGTTACAACTCTCGACGACAGTCGCTCTGAAAATCGCCCGCTCCAGCTTATAGAGGAAAAGCGGGCCTTATCGAATGTTGCCGGCTATCTCAATATAAAGCGGAATGCAGAAGACAGCTTTATCCGTCCGGTAATCACCTCAGAAAAGCCGAATCGTAAAAATGTAGTGATGATTCTAATGGAATCGATGTCGGCCGATTTGATCGGAGCATATAAGGGCGAAAAATCGTTAACCCCTTTTCTCGACTCCCTTTACCATCAGTCGGTAAGCTTCAAGCATATCTATTCGGCCGGAATCCATACCAACCACGGTTTGTATTCTACCCTTTATTCATTTCCGACCATTCTGAAGCGGAATGCAATGAAAGGATCTGATATACCCAATTATACCGGATTGCCCACCATTCTCAATGAAAACGGATATCACAATCTGTTTTTCATGACGCATGAAGCGCAATATGACAATATGAACGCTTTCTTACGAACAAACGGATATCAGGAAATCTATTCGGAAGAAAATTATCCGGAAGAAGAAATCGTCAACAGCTTCGGCGTACCCGATGACTATCTGTTTGAATATGCGCTGCCTGTCATTAATGCTCAGGCAGAAAAGCATCAGCCGTTTTTCGCAACCTTGCTTACGATATCCAACCATCCACCCTATATCGTGCCTGAATGGTTTAATGGCAAAAGCAAAGAAAAAGAGGATCTGATCGTTGAGTATGCCGACGAATGCATACGCCGGTTTATGAACGAAGCCCGTAAGCAACCCTGGTTTAAAAACACATTATTTGTATTTGTTGGAGACCATGGCAAAATGATCGGTACTCCCGAAACGGAAATGCCCGATTCGTACAATCACGTACCGCTCATGTTTTATTCGGCCGATACCGCTCCAAAAGAGATCAATGGATTAGGCGGCCAGATCGATATCGCACCCACCATTTTGGGAATGTTGAATATCAGTTATAAAAAGCATAACCTGGGCATCGACCTGTTTAAGACCGAACGCGAATGTATTTTTTATACTGCCGACAATATGATCGGATGCCGCGATAAAGAGCACCTGTTTATCTATGCTCCGGCCGATCAAATGGAGTTTAATTATCACATCGACTCTGCCGGATACGTATTGGCCGATAAGCGCGTCGAAAATAACAGATTCGAATATTTGAAAGAGTATAGCTTCAGTATGTTACAGACAACCGAATACCTGGTCCGTAAAAAGCTGACCACACTATAAAATAAATATCCCGGAACAAATCGCATTGAGGCAGCTTTGTTCCGGGATACTTATTTTATATCAGATTTAGTCTGCGTTAAAGCGCAGCTTTCTGTTCTACATTTTGCTCTTCCGTTTTTTGAGGTAAAAACGCCTCGATATGTTTGGCATAATTATATCCTTCGCGGTCATAGATATCCAACAGTCGCGGCATGCGTTGCAAAAACTGATCATAGTCCTTATTTTCAGGCATGCTCCACTGCACTTCCGATAAAGCCGCAATACGTGGCAGCAGCATATATTCTACCTGCAAAGAAGTTGGCATATATTCCGTCCACATATTTGCCTGACAACCGATGATATATTTCTGTTCCTCCCGACTAAGCTCTGCCGGCAAAGGTTCATAGTTATAAACGGTAGGCATATCTACAAATCCGCCGATAGCGAACGGTTCGTTTTCAATATCCTTGCTTTGATAATAATCAAAATAAAGATATGTATTAGGAGTCATAATCACCGGGTGCTCCATTTTGGCAGCGGCAATGCCCCCTTTTTCTCCTTGCCACGACATGACGGTGGCATTCGGAGCTAATCCTCCTTCAAGCACCTCATCCCAACCGATCAGCAGGCGGCCGTTCTTATTCAGATGCTTTTCCATACGCCGGATCACATATCCCTGCAGATTTTCTTCGGGCGAATGCGTCTTATCCTGTGCCAGATTCTCCGCTTTGATACGGGCCTGACATTTCGGACACTTTTTCCATTTGGTTTTCGGACACTCGTCGCCCCCTACATGGATAAACTGCGACGGAAACAAATCCATCACCTCCGTCAATACATCTTCAAGAAATGTGAGCGCTTCTTCATTGCCCGCGCAAATCACATCATCGAATACACCCCATTCCGAAGCCACTTTATAAGGACCTCCCGTACACCCGAATTTGGGATAGGAAGTGAGTGCCGCTAACATATGCCCAGGCAAGTCTATTTCCGGTATTACGGTGATGAATCGAGCGCTCGCATACTCTACGATTTCGCGTATTTCATCCTGCGTATAATAACCGCCATAAGGCTTTCCGTCATAAACACCCGTATTCCGACCTATTACGGTTTCATCACGCATCGATCCCTTACGGGTCAGTTCGGGGTATTTGCGGATTTCAATACGCCACCCTTGATCCTCAGTCAGATGCCAGTGAAAATGATTCACATTATGGAGGGCCAGTATATCAATGTATTTTTTAATAAAATCTACGGTAAAAAGATGTCGCCCCACATCCAAATGCATTCCCCGGTAAGAAAAACGAGGGGCATCCGTTATCACGGCCGGACTCAACTCTACCGCCATCTCCGTAGCCCGGGCCGGAATTGATTTTCGCAATGTCTGCACGCCATAAAACACACCGGCCTCTGTCAATGCCGTTATATTTATTGACTCACGCTTTATTTCGAGCTTATAACCTTCCGGATTCGCATGTTTCATATTCAGCGACAAAATGATATTCTTACCGGGAGTAACCGATTGATCGGCTACCACCTGCAACGAATATCCGGTAGACTGCTCTATATATTCAGATAATAGATAAGCCGTTTCACACAGAGCTCCGTTTCCTTTTGGATAAATGATTCTGGTTTCGGGTGTCAACAGAAAAGAACGTCCCTGCTCCATAACGATCGAATTCGGATGCGGTATGACATTATAATCGGCATGTACTTTCTCCATCTTATTACATGAAGTAAATGCACAAAAGAAAGTTGTAGCAAAGAGGAATGGCTTGATTCTTTTCATGATAACGTATTACGAATATTATTTAAGAAGTTCAATGCGAATATATTAAAAATAATCACTTTAAATATCCGGTTTCCATAAAAAGTTAATATTTATTTATTATATCATAAATTTACTATACAAACCTTTTGTCTTTACTTTCAAAAAAAGAGGATAAGTTGGCTTCTATGGGGGAATATACTAAATTTGTGTGTTTTAAATTGAGACGAACCCAGCTTATGGAAGAAAATAATAATCCCCAAAATTTAACAGAATACGGTTCTGATACGATACGTACACTTGACTGGAAAGAACATATTCGCCGCCGCCCCGGTATGTATATCGGTAAGTTGGGCGACGGAACTCATGCCGAAGACGGTATCTACGTATTATTGAAAGAAGTGCTCGATAATGCCATCGACGAATACATGATGGGATTCGGCCGTCAGGTAGAGGTAACCATTACCGACGGTACGGTTACAGTACGCGACTATGGCCGGGGTATTCCGCTCGACAAAGTAAATGATGTGGCTTCGAAAATGAATACGGGTGCCAAATACGACTCGAAAGCATTTAAGAAATCTGTCGGATTAAACGGGGTGGGTATCAAGGCTGTCAATGCCCTTTCTACCGACTTTTTCATCCGCTCGCATCGTGACGGAAAAGCCAAAGCCAGCGATTTCTGCTGCGGCGAAATCAAAAACGACGATAAAATCGTTGCTACCACCGAGGATAACGGAACATTCGTGCGTTTTACGCCCGACGCTTCTATCTTTAAAGACTACCTGTATCGTGACGAGTTTGTTGAAACCTTGTTGAAAAACTATACGTTCCTCAACTCGGGACTTTCTATTTTTTATAACGGTAAGAAATTCTACTCTAAAAACGGATTGGTAGATCTCCTCAACGAAAACATCACCGTCGATCCGCTTTACCCGATCATACATCTGAAAGGGGAAGATATCGAAGTGGTACTGACCCATAGCAACCAATATGGCGAAGAATATTATTCGTTCGTAAACGGACAGCACACCACCCAGGGAGGTACCCATCTTTCCGCTTTCCGCGAATGGGTATCGCGCACAATCAAGGAGTTCTACACCAAAAACTTCGACTTCACCGATATCCGTAGCGGTATCGTGGCTGCTGTCAGCGTAAAGGTGGAAGAGCCGGTATTCGAGTCGCAGACTAAAACCAAACTCGGATCGAAAGATATGTCGCCCGACGGTATCAGTGTAAATAAGTTCATCGGCGATTTCCTAAAAAAGGAGCTCGACAACTATTTACACAAACACAATGAAACCGCCGAAATCATGCTCAAAAAAATTCTCGATTCGGAGAAAGAGCGTAAGGCGATTGCCGGCGTGACCAAACTGGCCCGCGAACGTGCCAAAAAAGCAAACCTACACAATAAGAAACTACGCGACTGCCGTGTGCATTATAATGATGCCAAAGGAGATAAACGCGAACTCTCGAGCATTTTCATTACCGAGGGTGACTCTGCATCCGGATCGATCACCAAGAGCCGAAGCGTAGAAACACAGGCTGTATTCAGCTTACGCGGTAAACCCCTCAACACCTACGGGCTTACCCGCAAAGTCGTGTATGAAAACGAAGAGTTCAACCTGCTTCAGGCCGCCCTCAATATTGAGGACGATATGGAGAACCTGCGTTATAACAAAGTGATCATCGCTACCGATGCCGATGTCGACGGGATGCACATCCGCCTATTGCTGATCACCTTCTTCCTGCAGTTCTTCCCCGACCTGATCAAGAAGGGGCATGTATATATTTTACAGACTCCGCTGTTCCGCGTACGCAACAAAAAGGCAACCTATTACTGCTACTCGGAAGAGGAACGCATCGCCGCCATTAAAAAAGTGGGTGCGAATCCGGAGATCACCCGATTTAAAGGGCTGGGTGAAATCTCGCCCGACGAGTTCCGCAACTTTATCGGAGAGGACATGCGCCTCGATCCGGTAACCCTGCGTAAAGAGGATTTGGTAAAGGAACTGCTTGAATTCTACATGGGTAAGAACACCATGGAGCGTCAAAACTTTATTATTGATAATCTTGTTATAGAAGAAGATGTTGAATAAAAAAACA
>JAVVPN010000081.1:0-13049 GCA_036655755.1 Bacteroidales bacterium
CGTGCTCTTTCTGGCCCTCTTTTGAGAGTAGTGTAGGAAGGAATGAGATACCATCCGTAGCAACAGGAATTTCTGTTCCGGTCATTTCCGCCAATGTCGGCATCATGTCCCAAAATGCACTCACATGCGTGTTCTCAACTCCGGCCTCAACTTTACCCGGAGCCCAGGCGATCATTGGCACGCGAATACCACCTTCATATACATCGCGCTTTGTGCCTTTTAAAGGGCCATAGCTCTTGAAGAAATCCGGATCAGCACCACCTTCGCGGTGAGGCCCATTGTCACTTGTAAAGATAACCAATGTATTCTGGTCAAGTCCCTGTGCCTTTAGTTCACGGAACAAATCTCCTACATACCAGTCTAGGCGCGTAACCATTGCTGCAAAAGTAGCTCTTGGCTTTTCACAAGGGTAATATCCCCATTTTGCGTCGTATGGTGTTTCTTCAAACAATCCTTCATACATTTCATAGATAGAATCCTTAGGCACCGCTAATTCAGCGTGCGGAAGGGTATAAGTGAAATAGCCGAAGAATGGCTTGTCTTTATTTTCACGGATGAAATTCAATGCATGATCATGTACCAGATCCTGCGAGAACGTTTGTCTTGCACCTGCTTCATTTTCAGGAATTGCCACTTTAATATCATCTTCATATAAGTGTGCCGGATAATAAGTATGAGCTTGTCGCTGGCAGTTGTATCCATAAAATTCGTCAAATCCCATTTTCAAAGGAGTCGATTCCGAATTAGGATGGCCAAGTCCCCATTTACCGAAAATTCCGGTAGTATAACCGGCCGATTTCATTAATCGGGCAATTGTAAAAGTGCCACTTTCCATCGGATATTGTCCTTCCGGTTGTATCTCCTGGTTGCCGCGTATTTGAGAGTGTCCCGTATGCAATCCAGTCAATAAAGATCCGCGAGACGGAGCGCTCACCGTACATCCTGCATAATGTTGCGTAAATCGCATTCCCTCTTGTGCCATTTTGTCAAGATTCGGCGTTTTGATAATCTCTTGTCCAAAACAACCAATGTCACCATAACCCAGGTCATCCGCAAGGATATAAATTACATTCATAGGCTTGTCTGCCTGTTTTTGCTGGCAACCGGTAGCAGCAAGTAGTATAACCGTTGAATTAAGAGCCCAATATGTTTTGTTCATAAGCAATAGAAGTGATTAGTGATGAATAGTGTGCAAGATACAAAAATAAATAATGCAATAAAACGTATAAAAAAGTAAGGATTGCCCAATTGTGTACGTAGTATTTTAAAATTTAATTCATTAGAGTGAAATAGACAGAAGTTTAAAAAATAGCGAGGGAGTATCAAAAGATCGGTCTATACTTCTATGCCTATCTTTTGATACTCCCTTGTTATGAGAGAGTCTTTCAGTGAAAACCGAAATTAAAATTTATATCCTACCGTTACAAGGAATTTATATGAACTTGTAGTTAGGCGATTACGCTCAGATGTAACATACCCTTCCACATTCGGAAACATATACGCATCCTGGCGATTTTCTTTCCATACAAAAGCCATATCCATAAATACACTTCCCAAACGATATCCTAATCCACCCGTAAAATACTGTGTACCACGGTCTATTACATAGTTAGGTACTGTGCCCGCAGCATAAATATCTGATTTGTTATCTTTTACGGGATCTGTGTAAGCAGACGACTGGTTTGCATAACCTAGGCGCAGGCTGGTAACGGTACTTAGCCGGATTTCAGTACCCACGCGGAAGGTGTTGATTCCTTTCAATTGATTTTTAATATCATTATTTGTGCCTGCAAACGAATCCGCATACCCATCTTCATCCTCTAGATGAATATATGAATAATCCGCGCGTTCGTAATCGAAACTTACCAAACCGGCCTTTCCAATTACATAAGCAGCTCCAACCTGAAATTTCCATGGAGTACGCATCTTGTAATCCCATGCGTCGGCAGGTGTATTAATGCGGTCTGAATTTCTGTTTTGCAGTTCAGGCACATTAAAACTCTGCATATCCGCTCCGTAAGAATCGGTCATCTTATACCATGTCGGCGTATGTACCGCAGCACCCAAACGAAGAGCCGAAGTAGGACGTGCGATTAATCCGAATTTTATATTTACTCCCGTACCGGATGTGTTTAGATAATTGTTAAGTTGGAAGTTCTGATAATTCCCCGACGTTTGAGGTTCCCCGGCTTTCCAGTAATATTCGTCATATTGTGTACGGGTTTCAAAATTTAGGTCGGAAATACCGATACCCAATCCCCAGTACACCATATTCGAAAAATTGCCCCCTACATTAAACGTGTATTCGTCAATCCGGTATTTTTCATTTACCGTAAGGTCACCACCGATTCCTACAGCCTCATCCGGATAAAGACCGGCATAATAATTTCCGGCCTCACTACTTACCGGATTAATTACATACGCATTATATCCCAAGATGCTGATCCAGGGGGCTGACGATTGGAAATAAGGGTCATATTTAGAAATATCTTCCGGGATACTCAAGTCATCCGGCGATGAGTTTGGCGTATTCGAAGCCCAGATATTCGTGCGGTCGGCGATATAGTCGCTTAATCCGTTTTTCATTTCATTTTGAGTCACCTGATAGCGGCGTTTTTGCCCCGCTTGGCGATTAAAGGCAAATCCTACGTTAAAGTTAATCAGTCCACTGCGTTTGCCGGTCATAAAGGTTCCGATATACCCCAGGTTATTGCATCCGATATTGAATTTACCGTTTTTTAGTGCAGGCCCTGTAATCGATAAGTTGTTGGTAGGCACTTCACTTTTTGTTTCCACACCTCCCAGGTCGAGCGTAGCCACAACCTCCGAACTACGATAGATTCCGATACCTGCCGGATTTTGCGACAAGGTAGAGATATCACCCCCCAATGCCCCAAAGGCACCGGCCATACCCATGTAGCGAGCCGTTCCTACAATATCGTTTTTTGAATACCTTAATACATCTGTTACCCCTTGGGCAGATACCATGGTTGCGCCCAATAGTACAATGCTAAAGCAACTGATCCTTCTCATATTATATTATTTTTTGTTTTTCTATTAGCTAGTTAAAATAAGCAGCCATCGGTATAACAATGAATTTTCAAGTAAGGTTCGTACTTATTGAAATACATTGTATTACAGATGGCTGAAAGAATTCTGAATGGATTATCTGCGACCTCCTCGGCCACCTCCGCCTCCTGATGGAGCTGACGAACCACCGCTTGAACGACCACCTCCATATCCTGAAGATCCGCTGCCTGAAGAGCGATTGTCCGAATTATTGTATGACGGGCGTGATGAGCTTCCCGAATTGCTTTCGGTAGGCCGTGTGTAAGAGTTACCCGATGATGATCCGTTATCGCGCGACGGGCGGGTATAATTACCCGACGGACGGCTTGTCGATCCGTTTTCACGTGACGGGCGTACATTCGTACCGGTTGATGGGCGAGATGTGCTTGTTCCCGTAGATGGGCGCACGGTGGTTGCCCCTGTGCTCGGCCGTGTAGTTGGTCGTACATTGCCCGGTCTGATATTTCCCGGACGAATATTCGTGTTGTTATTGTTACCCGGGCGCACGGTTGTGCCTGAGTTGTTATTGTTATTTCCGCTTGATGGGCGACTTGTTACAGTCGATCCCGGACGGCCTCCTGAAACCGTAGATCCCGGACGGCGGTTACCATTGTTGCCGCTACCGTAATATGGATTGCGCGGAGAGGTTCCGTTTACATTTCCCGGACGATAATTTGGTCGGTGTCCATAATTCGGATAGTAGTCTCCATGTCCCCAGCCCGGATATCCATGATGGTGGTGATGTCCCCATGACGGACCCCAGAACGGATCATAACAACCGCCCCAGCCCCAAGAGTTCCAGCCCCACGAATTCCATCCCCAGCCCCAAGAGTTCCAGCGCCATGATAGAGATGAGTATGAATAAGGTGCCCACATGTAATTCCAGTACCATGAATTAGTCCAGGTTGGAGTTACCCATGCATAGCTGTCATCAACGTAGACATTCCAGTCCGACGAATTCAGAAAATAAATATCTGTATAAGCCGGATCGCTAATATGAATCGTAAATTTCGGGTTATGGAATTTACGGATCCGTTCTGCATATTGATAATCAGATTTATTTCCGCTAAATCCATTCAGATAATATCCCTGCTCCGGATTTTCATAAATAACTTCCACTTCCGGATCATTGCCGATAGTATCTGTGTATTCGGTTTCTTCATATTCCGAAGAATAACGGCGATTATATTCGTCCACATCCCGTGTGGCGGACGAAGAAGGGGTAGAGCGATAAGACTCGTTTGGTTGAGCTGTTTGTCGGGTCGGATTAGTCGCTTTTTTTGCTTCAACTACTTTGTTTGTTTCATTCGGTTGATAATAAATATCATCTTCCGCAATGAATTTCGACTGAGCGAAAGCGAGTGTGCAACCTGCAAACACGGTCAGTAATGAAGTGATGGCCCTTGTTTTCATAATTTGGTTCCTCCTCAAATAATTTTCCTCTTCTTGTTTAATTATTACCTTTGTACTGGTTAGACTGTTCTTTGTCTGAATGGTTTAAACAGTGTTTAAGGCTGTTACAAATATAACATTTAAATACAGTTAGGGTTGAATGTCATACACGTTTAACATTTCTATATAAATAGGGCATTTATCTGATTGCATAAAAAGTCATATATATGCAGTTATTTGTATTAATTGAAAATTTTTACTAAAATATAACTAAATGGATTACAAAGAAGTATTATTCAAGGTTACTCCTTTTTCAGAAACCAACACCGATGTTTTGTCTGCAATGTTAGGTGAAATCGGTTACGAAAGTTTTGTAGTTGAAAATGAGCAGTTGAAAGCATATGTAACAGAGAAAGATTATGACGAAGCGTTGTTGAAGCAAATAATTGGTGCATTTCCATTAGAAGCAGCCATTGAATATGAGGTTTCACTGATCGAGCAGAAAAACTGGAACGAAGAGTGGGAGAAAAATTACTTCAAACCAATCATTATCGGCAACGACTGCGTGATTCACTCAACCTTCCATACCGATATACCCGAAGCGCGCTTTGATATTCTTATTGATCCGAAAATGGCGTTCGGTACCGGGCATCACGAAACCACAAGCCAGATGCTTACCGAAATTCTCGATTATGATTTTACCGGAAAAAGTGTGCTTGATATGGGATGTGGTACGGCCGTGCTTGCCATTCTTGCCGCTAAGAAAGGGGCTAATCCCGTACGTGCCATCGATATCGACGATTGGGTATGCGATAACGCAAACGAAAACATCCGCTTAAATGAAGCCGCCTTTATCGAAGTGCAGTGTGGGGATGCCTCGTTGCTTGAAGACGGACGCACTTACGATGTTATTTTTGCCAACATCAACCGTAATATCTTATTAAACGACCTAAACGTTTATGCTAAATGCATGCATCCTGGTTCAGTTATTTTTATGAGTGGTTTTTATGTAGAAGATGTACCGGCAATTCGTGAAGAAGCAGAAAAGCAAGGGCTTACATTCGATCACTTCCGCGATAAAAACAACTGGGTGGCAATACGTTTCAATAAATAAAAACGTATTTATCCGTCGGAAACAAAAAAAGATCTTGTCCGCTCGGGCAAGATCTTTTTTGTTATTTCAGGTTGAGTATTTTAATACAACTCCTCTTGTGGCCCTTCGCGTAAAGCGGTATCGCCATACACCTTGACCGCCATTTTCTTAACGAATACTACGAAGAATCCGGTCAGAATAAGATTCAGTACCAAGCTGAGCAATGAGATGATCAGAATCGGACCTCCCAGATTATATCCCAATGCGATAATCAAAATTCCGGCGCCCACTTCTCCGCGGGTGAACATACCAACCGAAAGGGCAAGACGTTCACGAATATCACGGTCGCGGTAACAAAGTACCGGAAACAACTTCCCGATATTCGAAAGAATCGTTACAATCAACACGTTCAGCGCAATCATGCCCCACGACATCATCGGTTGCGAGGCTGTAACACTGGTAACCGTACCCTGTAGTCCGCTTAAATCTCCCTGTACAAATAAAGGTGTGCTTAATCCCACCAGCATCATGAAGGTGTATGAAATGATATCCGTCATTCTCAATTCTGTTTTGGTTGCATGATGGTCCGGATGATGCTTCATAACCATACCCAGCACGAATGCCGGAAGCAATACTTCAATATGAATAGAGCCTTCGTGTCCGAATAAGTTTTTGGTGAGTAGATATACCCCATTCGATACTAATACAATGAACACCGCCCACAATAAAATAACCCACCATTGCTGATTCGATTCGTAAGCGCTCAGCTTTTTCCAACCGAACCAAAGTAAGAATACGATCAACCCGATAATTACAAACAACTGCCATTTCATACCGATCAGCATAATCTGAAGCGGTATCATCAACAGAATAGTATCGAGGTCGTCGAAAATAGCCAATACCTGCGTTTTCTTATAAATCCATACATGGCGCAGTCCGGCTGCAGCCAGCATGGTAAACAGGATACCCGCCGAGGTCGGAGCTGCAAAACGGCCGATCAGCAGATTCTCTTTCCATGCTTCCCAGCTTCCGTAATATTCGGGGCCGAGCAAAAAGATATAATATAGCGTAACCATGATCCAGGGTAACGCTGCCGTAACCATCGCAATGAAATAGTCGGATATATAGGATTTCCAACGACTTTTATCAAGTTCAAATTCACGACCTACATTGATCATGATGAATGAGAGGCAGATAAACATCAGTGTATCCAATCCGAATTTCAACTGAGCATATAAATCCCCATTCAAAGCGTGAGGAAGTATCTGAGAGAGAAATAATCCCCCGATTAAAAATAAAGAAAGTAAGATTATTTTCTTCATAGGTTTTGTAAGTATGTATTTGTCAAATATATAAAAAATAACATTTGGCAGTAGCTAATGTTTAAAAATGAAGTGATGAAAAACAAAAAAGGCTCTCCGAATAAACGGAGAGTCTTTTTGTAATGCGTCAATGTGAATGAATGAAGGAAGAAGGATCCGGATTTAAAGAGTAGCTGCGCCCGAAATTACGGTTACTTTATCGCCGTCGGCAAGCATTGTATCATGCCATTCGTCTTTCGCAATAACACGATTGTTTACAGCTACTGCGACGCTGTCTTGAGTGATGCTTTGTCCGGCTAATAAGTCACGTAATGTCACACGGCTCCCTACATAAATCTCCTGATGATTCAAAAAAACTTTCATAAAAAAAGATGTCGATTGATTGATTTGTTGTTTTATTTCTGTACGGAGAAAAGACTTATATCGCTTTTTCCGGGTGGCAAAAGTAGCCAAATAGTTTGACAATATCGGGGCGTCTTGTAAAAAAACAAAAAACAAACTCTAATAAGTATTAAGTAGTTAGCACTTATTAGAGTTCGTTTTCAATATAAAGCTAAATGGTTTGCTTTATTAAGTTTTAGTAAGATTATAAGCTTAAGAAATGAGAAGTTAATGCCTCAAAATCAGAAAACTCAATAGCCGAACGACTTGCGGTTCCGAAGCCGTAATTTACATATATGAAAGGGAGGCCGGCCATCTCCGTTTGCAGGCGGTCTGAGTCGGTATCTCCTACATATACCGGATTTTCAAGCTGATGACGCGTCTTAAGCAATTGCATGTTAAAAGCCTTGGGTAATCGGGTTTCACCGAATGTAATCGTGTCTGTAATCAGATGGGTCAGCTTCGTATATTCCAAAAACTGGCGTACGCCGTAACTTTCACAATTGCTCAATACAAATAGTTTGTATTTTTTTGACAAAGCCTCAAGCCCTTCCCGTACTCCCGCGTAAAGTTTTCCTCCTAGCAAAGGCATCGTATGTTGCTGAAGTCCGAATACGGCTTGATATACTTTCTGAATATCTACCTCTCCGGGTTCATTCTTTACACATTCCGTAATCAGTTCATCAGGTTGTTTCCCCATGTAAGTAATCATCTCTTCGCGTGTAAAACGTTTGGATAGGTTCAGTTGGCGAAAGCCTTCGTTCCAAATCCACACATACGAGTCTACGGCATCCCAAAGGGTACCGTCCATATCAAATATCAATGAATCGGGTTTCTGCATCGGTTATAAATCTGTTAAAATTCGGCGCAAAGATAGGAATCCTCCGCAGAATTTATTGTAAACTTGTAGAAGATAACTATTCATTTAAAAAGATATGACACCCTTTCTGCAACAGGTAGCTTCTGTTTTCTATCGTGAATATCAGGAGAAAATCAGCGATCTTGTTTTTGTTTTCCCAAATAGGCGTGCCGGAATTTTCTTTCAGAAATACCTGGCTATAGAGGCCGGGAAGCCGCTTTTCTCACCCACCATTCTTACGATCAGCGCGTTGTTTGAAGAATTGTCCGATTTGCAGTTAGCCGACCGTACCAGTTTGCTTTTCCGTTTATACGAAATATTCATTCGTGTCAGCGGATCGACCGAATCGTTTGACGATTTTTATTACTGGGGGGATATGTTGCTGAATGATTTCGACGATGTAGACAAATACGTAGCCGATGCCGAAAAACTTTTCACCAACGTTACCGATCTGAAGCAGATAGAAGAAGACTTCGCTTACCTTGAAGAAGATCAGGTGCAGATCATCCGCCGTTTCTGGAGCCATTTCATTCCGGCTCAGGAAAGTCATCGGAAAGAGAATTTTGCAAAAACATGGGCCGTTTTATATGAAATTTATACCGGATTGCGCAATAACCTCCGCTCGGAAGGGATGGCGTACGAGGGAATGATTTTCAGGGATGTCGCCGAATTGTTCATCGAGCAGCAGCCCTGGCATTTGCCGTTTAAAAAAGTTGTTTTCGTAGGGCTTAACGCCCTTACCGCCTCCGAGCGAATCATGCTCAGAGGGCTTCGCGACCGTGGCATCGCCGATTTTTACTGGGATTACCAGGCGCCTGCGCTGCGCGATCCCGATAATAAGGCCTCTTTCTTTATGCGTGAGAACGAACGCGACTTCCCTTCGCAACTCTCTTTACCCGCTTATCCGGCCGACTACCGTCCGGAGGTGGAGGTGATCGGTATCCCGTCGGCAATCGGCCAGACCAAATATACGTATGAGTTGTTACAGCAGTTAGTTGCCTCGGGCGATATACCGCACCCCGAACACGCCATGAATACGGCGGTGGTTTTACCCGACGAAAATCTTTTGCTTCCGTCGCTTTACGGCGTGCCGCGCGAAATCGATCCGATCAACGTAACGATGGGGTATGGGCTCAAAAATACACCCATTGCCGGGCTGATGCAATATGTATTTGAGTTGCAGCGCACTTTCCGCAATGAGAACGGGCGTATTGAGTTTTATCATCATTACGTAACCGCTATTCTGAACCATCGTTATGTTACCACGTTCGATGCCGCTTTGTCGGCTCAACTCATAGCGGGTATCCGTAAAAACAATAAAGTATTTATTCCGGCAGAAGAGCTTACGCTCAACCCGTTGCTGGCGAAGATATTTTCGCCGGTAGTGTCGGTCGAAGAAGTGTCGGGCTACCTTACCGGCTTGCTCGAGTTTCTTCAGGGTGGTATCGACACCGGCCGCGAAGAGACAGAAGCCGAAGATTCAGCTATCGTTCGGCTTACCGAACTCGAAAAAGAGTTCATCTATCACTATTATATTACGGTAAACCGATTGGCGGATGTGATCGGGGGCTTCTCTATTCCTTTTTCGCTGCCTACTTATTTCCGTTTGTTACGACAGCTCACCGAAACGATCGCGATCCCGTTTCGCGGAGAGCCGCTTTCGGGCTTGCAGATCATGGGGGTGCTCGAAACCCGTGCGCTCGATTTCGAAAACCAAATCATCCTGTCGATGAACGAAGGGGTGTTTCCGCTCAAAAAAGCGGCCAACTCGTTTATCCCGTTCAACTTGCGAAAAGGGTTCGGCCTATCTACCACCGAGCATCAGGACGCGATTTATGCCTACCATTTTTATCGCATGATTTCGCGTGCCAAAAAGGTGTTTCTGCTCTATGATACCCGTTCGGCGGGGATGCAGACGGGCGAGGTGAGCCGTTTTGTGCATCAGCTGAAATATCACTACCGGTATCCTCTGCAAGAAAAAACCATTACCTACGATATCTCGGTAGCGGCTCCGGTTGAATTGAAAGTTGATAAAAATCAGCTTGTCATGTCGAAGCTGCATCGTTTCCTGTCGGGAGGCAATAAGGATTTGTCGGCAAGTGCCATCAATACCTATCTCAATTGTCCGCTTCAGTTTTATTTCCGTTTTATCGAAGGGCTGGGCGAGGAAGATCAGGTATCCGAAAGCCTCGAAAGCAATACATTCGGTAATATCTTCCACGGAGTGATGGAGGCGATTTACAAACGGTGTGAAGGGCAGCTCGTAACGGCCGACCTGATCCGCAACGTGATGGAGGATGCAGACGGTCTGCGGCGCCTGATTCGCAAAAACTTCGCGGTTCATTTTCTGAATATCCGCGATAAAGTGCCCGCTATGACCGGCTACAACTACCTTATAGGCGAGGTATTGATGAAATACGTGTTGCAAGTATTGAACGATGATATCAAACGCACCCCTTTCTTACATGTGGGGTCCGAGGTGCGCGTCAATATGGAATACCCGATCAGCGATAACCGAATGGTGCGCCTCAAGGGATCGATCGACCGTGTGGATGAGCGCGACAAGGTAGTGCGTATCATCGATTATAAAACCGGTACCGGAATCACTCAGTTCGCATCCATGCGTCAGTTGTTCGATAGCGAAGAAAAAGAGCGTCCGAAAGCGGTGATGCAGGTGCAGTTTTATTCAATGCTCTATAATCGGATCGCTCGCCCGGCTGCCATCGAACCTCATATATATTATTTACGCAGTTTCTTTTCATCTTCAAACGAAACATTGGTTTCGGTGAAGCAGAAAAAAGACGCTGAGGAGACGAAACTGGAAAACGGGCCGTTCACCAACTTTATTCCGTATGAACAGGATTTTTGTAAAGAATTGTCGGCCACGCTCGAAGAGATATTCAATCCGGAAATTCCGTTTACGCAAGCGTGCGATGATAAGAACTGCCAATACTGTCATTTAGCTACTATTTGTAAAAGATAACCGATATCCATCGAAAATTATTAGTACCTCTTCTTCTGTTTGTTCGCGAGTGATTTATCGATTGCCCGCGAAGAACACAAACGCCGCCCGCGGAGAACCTGATGTTCGTCCGCGAGCGGCGTTCGTGTTCTTCACGGGCGGTGTTTGTGTTGCTCGCGAACAACCATCGGGTTCTTCGCGAACAAACGTCCGTACCGGTCTGATCGGATAAAGGAAGGGCCCGCAGAGAATATCTGCAGGCCCTTTTGATTATTTAGATTCGTCTATCGGTTTTATGTCGGTCGGTGCTTTGCAAGCCATCGGATGCGCTTCGGAATCTTCCTTTTTATCAGGGGTGATATCCGTAACATCTAAAGTGGGTGTTTTCTTTGCTACCTCTTCGGGGGCTTCCTCTTTCGAATGATGCAGATTGTCACGGTATTCGATGCGTACGCCCGGTTGGAAAATGCCGTCCAAAAACTCAGTCGTAAATATATTGCGGTCTACCGAACTCAATATGTCAATCAGTAAATCGAAATCTTTACCATGAGCCTTCAGGTTGCGACAATTGTTTATTTTCGCATTTTCAACCTCTATTGCAACCCATTTTTCGGATACGAATTCTACATTTTCGGCACCGAAATAGCCGTTTTTCACTTCGAGGGCCGTGCTCTTTTCGCCGGTAGCGAGCACTTTGCCGCTGACGAGCAGTTTTTCGATAGCCGCTTCGTTGAAGATGGTGCAAACATCATTGCCATGCGAAATCAGATCGCCCGATACTTTCAACATACGCACCGTACCGCCCGGTTGGATGCAAATCGCGTCTGATGATGTTTTTACGATGGTGTCGGCAAATAAAACATTCAATGCGTTACCAAATACCTCGATTCCTTTCGAAATGCTGATCCGGTCGATATAGCGGTTAAACTGAATGGCGTTTGCCGCGTTACCGTGCGTGACGATGCGATCGAAATGGAGGTCTTTGGCGGCTCCGTCGAACATGTAGAATCCGCGGGCTCCGGTACCATAGGTTTCGATTTCGTGCATGAAATTGAAAGTACCAATGTTTCCGGCATTAATGAATCCGCAGCCGTTCGCTCCGTGCGTTTCGATGCGGTCGGTCATGCTGGCCCGTTCGATGGTACCCCAGTTGTAAATACCCATTTCATTGCCGCCATAACAAGTGATGCGGCCGTATATGTTCATGTGGCGTACGAGGGTCTGATATCCGATGCCTATGCCGGCACAGACCAAGTCGGCCACACCTTTGCCGATTTCGCCTTTCGTATAGATGTGGCCGCAGGAAAGTACGTTCACTCTTACATGGCCCATCTGTTCTTCGGTACCGCAGATAACCAATCCCGATCCGAGAATAGGTTTTGTTTCGCTACCGCATGAAAAATGCGAGATATCCACTTCAATTTCCATGTGGTTTTCACTTTTATTCCAAATGGTAAAAGCTCCCTGCATCATATCTACGCCAAACCGGTTCGGACGATCCGGTATTTGTGCGGTGTTGGCTTCTTTGACATGAACGAACGAAGCGTCGATATGCCCTTTGCGAGTTTTGTCGGTTACGATAAACGATATTTGTCCTGTTACGGATAGCCGCGTCAGGTGATGGTTGTTCATGCTTTCCATCTCCTGGTCTTGAAAAATGGCGCGTTTATCCGGATCGGTTTCAATTACCAGGTTTTTCAGCTCATTTCCTTTCGAAAGGCAGAATCCTTCGGCGCCTTTTTGAAAACTGATCTTTTTGCCGTCGAATTCGCCACTCAGGCTTTGAAAAGGCATCAGCCGGAGCGAAGGAACATCGGTCAGGTCATTACGTAAAATCAAGTAGCGGGCCATACGGTCTTGCGTTGCGGCTACCAGATCTTCTACAGTGTTGATAATTCTGAATACTGACATATAATTGTTTTTTTAATTAGAAGCGGTATCAACCTCTTTGATTTTAACAAAATAGGGAGA
>JAVVPN010000082.1:0-12161 GCA_036655755.1 Bacteroidales bacterium
GCCGAAGCAAATTTCTCTTTATAGTCTACAGACAACGGCATGAAGTCCACGCCCGGGCCTACTTCTGTTGCAGAACAAACGGTTGCCAACAACATGGTACCGCCCATTCTAACCTCTACGGCACCATCAGCTTGTTTAGCCAATTTGCCTGTTTCGATCGTGATGGTTCTTCCATCTCCGAGGTCGATCGTTTTAACAATAGAGTTAATCATAATTCTTTTTTATTCACTTTCTGTCAAATTGAGGCAAATATAACGAAAGTTTGGGTCAAAACCGTTGAAAATGAAAATAAAAATTCATCTATCTGCCTCTATCCGAACCCCTCTCCTACCCCTTCAAATCTATTTAACATTTCAATTTTTATTATTTCGCAGATAACATTACCTTTGCTTTCATTAACCATACATTTAATAATATATAATGTATTCACATATGAGATATTCTTTCTTCTTATTATTCTCCCTGGTATTGATGGCGAGTTGCTCGCATGAAAAAACCTTTCAGGTAAAAGGTGAAATCAGTGGAGCCGAAGGCAAAACGCTTTATTTTGAGAAAGCAGGAATTGCACAAACACTTATTCTTGATTCCTTATCTCTTAAAAGCAACGGCAAGTTCGATTTTCGACAGCCGGCAGTCACCTCTCCCGAGTTTTATCGCCTTCGTTTAGGGAAACAAACCATTACCCTGGCAATTGATTCTACCGAAAAAGTGATTGTAAATGCGCCTGCAACCGACTTTGCTACAGATTATACCGTTCAGGGCTCAGCCGAAAGCGAAAAAATCAAAACGGTTACATTAGCGGGATTGGATCTGAGAAAAGAACTCGAAACGCTTAACCGCCAATATGCCGATCGCCAAATAGGTGCACAGCTTTTTACGGATTCTGTAAAGAATGTCGTATCGGCCTACAAGAAAACAGTATTTCCATATATCTTCGAAAATCCTCGCGCAGCCGTAGCTTATTACACGCTATTCCAACGCGTAAACGGACTACTGATATTTGATCCATATGATAAAGCAGATTATCCTGCATATGGGGCCGTAGCTACTTCATGGGATACTTTTCACAAGAATAGCGAACGTTCTAAACAACTAATCGGAATCACACTGGATGCTTTGCGCAGTCACCGTTCGGCCAATGCAACTCAGGCAGATTTAGGTGAGGTAGCGGAACAAAATCAGATTGAGATTGTTTTACCCGATATAAATGGTAAAAACATTAAACTCTCTGATATGAAAGGAAAAGTTGTATTACTCGACTTTACTGCATACGAGTCTGATTATTCGGGACCTTATAATATTGCACTGGCCAAACTCTATGACAAGTTCAAGGATCGTGGCTTTACAATTTATCAGGTATCGCTTGATTCAAACGAGCACTTCTGGAAAGTAACGGCATCCAACCTACCTTGGATTTCGGTTCGCGATAAGGACACCATTTATTCGCGCTTTGCGCGCAGCTATAACGTAACAAACCTGCCAACATCTTATTTATTGGATCGCGACGGCAGCATTATTGCACGAGGCAGTGATGTAAAAGACATGGAAGAAGCAATTAATAAACTGCTCTAAAACAACAAATTCTGTTGTTTGGCAGTGGATTGCTTGACAACGGAACTTTAAAATAGTATATTTGCATATCAAACATTTAAAGGAGTTCCGGCGGCGCCTGCAGAGCCGGAATTCTTTTTTCTTTTATATGCAGGCCTTAAATTGAATATTAACCCATAAAAAATAAATAATATGGCAGTAAGTTATATGACAGAAGAGGGCTACAAAAAGCTACTCGACGAAATCGCGTTTCTTGAAACGACCAAACGTCCTGAGATCTCCCGTCAAATCGCTGAAGCCCGCGACAAGGGAGACTTATCTGAAAATGCCGAATACGATGCCGCTAAAGAAGCGCAGGGTATGTTGGAAATGAAGATTGCCCAGCTGAAAGACCTGGTTGCAAAAGCACGCCTGATCGATGAAAGCAAATTATCAACGGATTCAGTACAGATTCTTAACAAAGTAAAAATCCGGAACACTAAAAACAAAATGGAAATGACCTATACCCTGGTTTCCGAAAGCGAAGCTAATCTGAAAGAGGGGAAAATCGCCATTAATACACCAATCGGCAAAGGTCTGATGGGTAAAAAAGTGGGTGAAGTCGCTGAAATAACAGTTCCTTCAGGTGTAATGACATTTGAAATCGTAGATATTTCTATCTGATATGGCTACTATCTTCACTCGCATCATCCAGGGAGAAATCCCATGCTACAAAATAGCAGAGGATGAAAAACATTTCGCCTTTCTTGATATCAATCCGCTAACGAAGGGACATACACTGGTAATTCCCAAACGTGAAACGGATTATATTTTTGATCTGAGCGACGAAGAAACTGCCGAACTCAATGTCTTTGCCAAAAAGATTGCACTTGCTGTTCAGAAAGCGATTCCATGTAAGCGTATCGGTTCATGCGTAATGGGAATGGAAGTACCACATGCACACATCCACCTGATTCCGCTTAACAAAGAAGGCGATCTGAATTTTGCCCATCCAAAACTGAAATTAGATGCGGATGAAATGGCATCCATTGCAGAAACGATCAGAAAAAATCTGGATTAAAAATATTTTTAGTTCATAAAACAAAAAGCCACGTCATCACGACGCGGCTTTTTTATTTCGTTATGTTATATCTATGAGAAAACACACTTACACACCCTCACGGGCTTCTTTTGTATATTTTTTATTTAGTTCGTATTTATCACAAAATCATAAATAGGATTGATGCGACGGCTACTGCCCAGATTGCAAGCAATGTCCAGTTTGCTGCTCTCGAAATAGGCTTGGCGTTTTTGGTACGCACCAATATAAAATGGATCAACCAGTATACCGGTAAAACGATTGCCGTCAATACCGCGATAAACATCGGAAACGGATTCCCTACGATTTCAATATAATGGCTGCCCATCGGAGTCATCCAATCCGACAAAAACGGCATATTGCCTATCGGACCAAAAAAGAACGGCAATGTAAATATTCCTGTAAAAAACAGAATCATCAATGCTACCAATCCTAAGCAACTACCTGCGATCACAGCAACAAACTTCACGATGAATCCAAGAATCTCACTCAGCGCATTTCTGCGTTTCGGAATATTTGTACCGGCTACCTCCCCTTCATTAATGGCTTGGCGTATATTCTCTACATTCGCTTCTTCTCCTCGCATCTGCAGTTTCTGCGCTACCGTACTCGCCTCGGGAATCACAATCCACAAAACCACGTAGATCAATATCGGTGCTCCAAAACCAAGAAGAAAGGTAATCACGAACAATGCTCTGAAAATCCAGGGTTCTACATGAAAGTAAATTCCCAAACCGGAGCAAACACCGGCAATAATCTTATCATCCGGATCACGGAACAGACGTTTAGGCTTAGTACGGATACCTTCGTTACAAGGTTGCGCTCCTTCTGTCGCCCCTCCATCCGGCTCTTGCGAAGCACTCGGGGTTTCCACCGTCTCTGCAACCGATTCCTGGGTAGTATCTTCAGAAGCAATCTCCTCCGGGTGACCCATGATGCTTATCACATCCTGCACATCCCCTAATCCGATTACTTGCATTCCATAACGCATTCGCTCAGTAAAAAGTTCACCTATGCGAGCCTCAATATCTTCCATTATCTCCTGCGATCCCTCCTCTTGGGCGAAATAACGCTTTAGGTCATTCAGATAGCCGCTCAGCACTTCATATGCGTCATCATTTATATGGTACACACGCCCATTAAGATTAATCGTGAATGTCTTGTTCATTGTTGTTGATTTTAAGCATCCTCCTTTTCGCGGATATGGTTAATAACATAGTTAAGCTCGTTCCATGAAGCTTCCAGTTCTCCCAGAAACAAACGCCCCTTATCCGTTAATTCATAATACTTGCGCGGAGGTCCCTGGGTCGACTCCACCCATTCATAATTGAGTAGGCCGGCGTTTTTCAAACGCGTCAGCAACGGGTAGAGCGTACCCTCTACCACTATCAGCTTTGCTTCTTTCAATGCCTGAATAATATCCGACACGTAAGCTCGCTGTTTATTCAGAATCAGGAGTGTACAATACTCCAAAATTCCTTTTCTCATCTGCGATTTTACATTTTCCGTATTCATTACCTTCTCAATTATGTTTCAAATATAGATATTCCAGAGTACTATGCATAACAAAGAACCTTTAAAATCCTACATTTAACAACAATTAAATCATATGTGAATAAAAATAGGGTTAATTTAACCAATCAGCTCTCAATAAACGGTTCCTAACGGTATTAAAACAAAAAAACCCGCAAATGCGGGTTTCTATCTATTTTTAAAGTGAATTACGATACCATTCAATCATGCGGGCAACGCCCTCTTCAATCTCAATCCGGTGGTGCCAGCCCAGCCGGTGCAGTTTCGATACATCCGTCAGCTTACGCATCGTACCGTCGGGCTTCGAGGCATTAAAGTAGAGCGATCCGTTAAATCCGGCGTTCTTGCGAATCAGTTCCGCCACTCCGGCAATCGCAATCTCTTTTCCCGTACCGATATTGATATGGCAGTTGCGCACCTCTTTCGCGTCGGGCGCATGCAGATCCGAAAAATCCACCTGCTCCATGATATACACGCAGGCATCCGCCATCTCTTCGCTCCAAAGGAACTCACGCAACGGTTTCCCGCTTCCCCATATCTCTACCTCAACCGTTTCGTCAGCACGCCTACGCACACCATATTTCGAAAGAATCTCCAGAATAGCCTCTTCGGACGCGGTGCCGTCAACCCCCTCAACCGGGCGCTTCGCAAAGTCGGCACGGATAAAGGTCCAATCCTGTTTTTCGAGTGCGCTTCCCAACACGATCTTGCGGATCAGCGCCGGAAGCACATGGCTTCTCTCTAAATCGAAATTGTCATTCGGCCCGTACAGGTTGGTCGGCATCACGGCAATGAAATTGGTGCCATATTGTAAGTTGAAGCTCTCACACATTTTCAGCCCCGCAATCTTGGCGATCGCATACGGCTCATTCGTATACTCGAGCTCGCCCGTCAGCAGGCACTCCTCCTTCATCGGTTGCGGAGCCTCTTTCGGATAAATACACGTGCTGCCCAAAAACAACAGCTTCTTCACCCCGTGGCGCCATGCCGCTCCGATCACACTATTCTGAATAGCCAGATTATTATAGATAAAATCGGCACGATAGCGCAGATTCGCTACGATTCCCCCCACGAAAGCCGCGGCAAGAATCACGTATTCAGGTTGCTCCTCAGCAAAAAAACGTTCGGTCGCAGCCGCATCCCGCAAGTCGAGCTCCTTCGAAGAGCGTCCCACCAGGTTGGTGTATCCTTTAGCCAGCAGATTATTCCAGATAGCCGACCCTACGAGACCGTGATGGCCGGCTACAAATATTTTTGACGATTTATCCATTATTCCAGGTTCTTCAACGTATCATATCCTCCCGCCTGCAGATAAGCATCCTTTTTCATCAGCAGAATATCGTTCACCATCATATCGTCGCAAAGTGCCGCCAAGTCATACTCCGGCTCCCAGCCCAATACCTGTTTCGATTTTGCAGGATCACCGATCAGCAGTTCCACTTCGGTCGGACGGAAATAACGCGGATCCACACTTACCACAGCCTGCCCGATACGCATTCTGAAGTCGTCGAGGTATTCGGCACCCACACGGGCAATGAACAACGGTTCGTCGATCGATTCGACAATTCCTTTTTCATCCACACCCTCTCCTTCAAAACGGATATTCACCCCGCAATAAGCGAAGCTCATCTTCACAAAGTCACGCACAGTGGTAGTCACCCCCGTAGCAATCACATAATCATCCCCCGCAGGTTGCTGTAAGATCGCATGCATCGCACGCACATAATCCTTCGCATGTCCCCAATCACGTTTGGCACTCATATTGCCCAGATACAACATTTTTTGCTGTCCCAGCACGATTTTCGATGCAGCACGCGTAATCTTACGGGTTACGAAAGTTTCCCCGCGCAAAGGTGATTCATGATTAAACAAGATTCCGTTCGAAGCATGCATTCCGTACGCTTCACGATAATTCACCGTAATCCAGTATCCATATAGCTTGGCTACTGCATAGGGCGAGCGCGGATAAAACGGCGTCGTCTCCCGCTGCGGAATCTCCTGTACCAATCCGTACAATTCCGACGTCGAAGCCTGATAAATACGCGTTTTCTTTGTCAAGCCAAGCAAACGCACAGCCTCAAGCAATCGCAATGTACCTATTCCGTCGGCATCGGCCGCATATTCGGGCGAATCGAAACTCACCTTCACATGGCTCATCGCCCCCAGATTATAAATTTCGTCCGGTTGCACCTCCTGAATGATACGCGTCAGATTCATCGAATCAGTAAGATCACCGTAATGCAGAATCAATTTTCGGTTTTTCACTTCCGGTCCCTCATACAAATGGTCAATACGCTCGGTATTGAATGACGACGCACGTCGTTTAATTCCGTGCACGGTATACCCCAGTCCAATCAGGTATTCAGCCAGATAAGCCCCATCCTGTCCTGTAATCCCGGTTATTAAAGCTACTTTTCCCATGGATTTATATATTAATTGATAATTTTTATACGCAGTAATGCAATGCACAAATATAACCAATTATTATTCTTCATTAAAAAAGGGAGAGCGAATATAATTTCCGGTATGAGAGCGAGTCTGTAAAAACAAGGTATCAGTTCTGTTTCTTCGACAATTTCAACAGAATCACGCCATGCGGTTCAACTTTGAAGTGAAAATCCTCATTCGTTGTTCCGATATCTCTTTTTTGCCACAAGTCCCGAACCGAATATTTGCTTTCCCAGCAACGCACATCTTGAAAGGCAAAACCTTATTCCGGGCGAATCGGTACGGAATCTGTTTATCGGTTGATATTCAAAAGAAGAGGCGCCCGGATATTCTCCGGACGCCTCTTCTGTAATATTTAAAATATAACCTCTCAATGTGTAATTTCGTGCAATGCGCTTTCCTTCTCTTCCGACGCACCATCCAGTTCTTCAAAACGTGAATTGCGGCTCTTAAATTCGGGCACGATACGTTTCATCTGACGTACCACCTCCATATCATCGCCATCCAGGGCAAGCGTGATCAGTGCGTCCACAGCGCCACAAACTTCCGCATAGTCATACTCGCGCACCTTGGCCACTTTGATTTTATCATTATGTGTAGGCAGCGTAAGCTCTTTGTCATTGAGCAATTCTTCAAACAACTTTTCTCCCGGACGAAGTCCTGTCTCTATAATCTCAATATCTTTTCCCGGAGTGAGTCCCGACAAACGAATCATTCGTTTCGCCAAATCATAAATCCGCACGGGCTCGCCCATGTCGAATACGAAGATTTCACCTCCGCGCCCCATACAGCCGGCCTCAAGCACCAGGCGGCACGCTTCCGGAATGGTCATGAAATAACGGATAATATCCTTATGCGTCAGCGTTACCGGTCCCCCCTTTGCAATCTGATCTTTAAACAAAGGCACCACCGAGCCGTTCGACCCCAATACGTTCCCGAAACGGGTCGTGATAAAACGGGTCCGCTTTTTGCGTTCGGCAGTCAGATGCGCAAGCGACAAGAACAGCGACTGTACGTAAATCTCGGCGATCCGCTTCGACGCCCCCATCACATTGGTCGGATTCACCGCCTTGTCGGTAGATACCATGACGAACTTACGCGTATTGTATTTCACGGCAAGATCGGCAAGAATGCGCGTACCCATCACATTGATACGGATCGCTTCATTCGGATAGCGCTCCATCATCGGCACATGCTTATAGGCCGCCGCGTGATAGATCACTTCGGGCGCATACGTTTCGAAAAGCGTCTCCATCCGCAGCTTATTGCGAACGTCACCGATAAAGATCACCACATTCAGGTCAGGAAAAGCGCGACGCACTTTCAACTCGATTTCATAAAGCGGGCTTTCGGCCATATCCAGCAAAATCAATTGCTTCGGATTAAACTGAGCCACCTGCATCACCACCTCGCTGCCGATCGATCCGGCCGCCCCCGATACCAGGATCACCCGGTCGCGGTGCTTTTCGGCAACCACGCTATTCTCCGTCCGGATCACCTCCCGGTTAAGCAAATCCTCAATCCGGATCTCATTAACAGACAAACGTGCTTTTTTCGTACGGTCTTTCAAGTCGGTCGTATGCCCCATCACCAGCAAGCGAACCTGTGTGGCAAGCAAGCGGTCGAGCAGTTCGCCCGATATATCTTTCAATTGTTCATCCCGGAATATAATCTGTTCGGCGCGGGTCTTCACCATCAGATCTGTTACCTGACACTCGGTTTCGGGCAAAGCATATACCGGAATCGACCCCAGACGCATCCCCTTATGGGTACCCTCTGTATCCAGCAGGCCGGCCGGTTTATATTCGGCTTGCGAATCGGCGGCAAGCATCTGAGCCATTGCCAGCGTATTGGCATCGCATCCGTAGATCAATACCCGCTTACGCGACATCTCTGCAGTAGAAAGGAAATAGAAGGTATATTTTACGGCGATACGCAGCATGAAAAGCAGTAGGAATGTCAACGACCCATGTACGCAAAGCAATGCGGGAGCCACGGTAAAAGAATCAAAACGCATTTCAAGCGCACCGCTGGCAAATATGCCCAGCGTCGTACTCGCCCCTACAAACAATAGCAACCGGGCCATTTCACTTATTCCCGAATAACGTACCGTTCCCCTGTAAATACGGAAAATCAACTCCATAACCGCATAAATAAACAACATCAGCAGAATACGCAGTTCCACACCCGGAGCCGGCTGATAGCCAACCACGATGCGGAATACCGCAAGCACCACGACATAAGCTATCACAACCAATGATAAATCGAGCGCTAATACAACCCAGCGCGGAATGTATGCCCGGAGCACACCCCTTTTGTTTAATACTGCCGATACCCCTTTATAGAGACCATGCAATGGGTTCATTCTTTCTTTCATTTGTATATATAATCTATTTTTAACATCAAGGTATAAATGTGCCATTTATATATCCGTTTGTTGGGTGTCTCAACTATAGGAGAGTTATAGCGGATTCATTTTGATTTACTGCACTTTTTTTTCGTCGCCCGCATAGTGTCGAAAGAAGATTCTCCCTTGCAAAGCCGGGGTAACATTTAGTTTGAGAAATAGGTTTAATTTTATATGCCTTTAAATAAGTATGTATGTGATCTGTAAAAAACAGATAGCAATCAAAAAACAATAGACCAATTTTCTATATATTTTAATTTTTTAATCGTATAAATTAATATACACCTTAAACATGCTACAAAAATAAGCAATTTTCTTAATATGAAAATGTTTTTAACAATTCAATTTTCAACAAAACTTTTATATCTGTAACATCCATTATACACCGACTCCCGAAAAGAGAATATCCATTGTTTTTTTACCGCTCTTTTCCTACCCGTATCCTACCACAGACTACCTGAAACGCACTTAATAATTTTTTTTTAGCATAAAGCGTATATTTAACATTTATATGATTATCAAACGAAATAAATCCATATATTTGCGACCTAAATAAACCTAATTAAAAACGAAAAAACACATTTTATTAATTAACAGCAACTTACTCGAGACACTTACTATTTACAATATTTAATACTATTTCCTAACCTAAAAAACACATGATCCCTTGATTTTTCTTTCATCAATTACCGAAACTTTTTTTTGAACAACCCAAAACTATGAAGTATGCAATTCACCTTTTGATTTGCACTAACTATCAAAAATCACCACATCTATGTTAAAACAATTAAAATCTGTTAGCTCGATTCTACTCGCGCTAGGTGCCTGTCCCGGCTTAACATTCGCCGCATCCGATCCTGGCACAACTACGATGGCTGTAGCTCAACAGGAAGCTGCATGCACCGGTATCGTAAAAGATCCAACCGGCGAAAGTATTATCGGAGCCTCTGTAATCGTTAAGGGCACTACGAATGGAACCATTACCGGTATCGATGGGGATTTCTCATTGACGAACGTAAAAAAAGGTGACATCATTGTTGTTTCTTATATCGGGTTCCAAACTCAGGAGTTTGCCTGGGACGGAAAACCGGTAAACGTAATGTTGAAAGACGACACTCAAAAACTCGATGAAGTAGTAGTAGTCGCATTTGGTACTCAGAAAAAAGTAAACGTAACGGGTGCCGTATCTACGGTCGATGCGAAAGAATTGTCTTCTCGCCCCGTTAACTCGACGATCGACGCCTTACAGGGTGTAGTTCCGGGGATGAACATCTCTACAGGAAGTGCCGGAGGATCGCTTAGCGGAAATAAAAAATTCAATATCCGTGGTATCGGATCCATCGGTTCAGGTTCAAGTACCGAACCATTGGTATTGATCGACGGAATGGAAGGGGATATCAATGCGATCAATCCGCAGGATATCGAAAACATCTCGGTATTGAAAGATGCGGCAGCCTCTTCAATCTACGGATCTCGCGCTCCCGGCGGTGTGATCCTGATCACAACAAAAAAAGGAAAAGTCGGAAAACCTTCTGTTAATTACAACAATAACTTCCGTTTCGTTTCTCCGTTGAATATGCCCGAAATGGCCGATTCATACAATTTCGCCCTTGCCATTAACGACCAGTTAATCAACGGCGGTACCGCTGCCATGTACAGCGAAAAAAAGCTAAACCAGATTCTTGATTTCCAGGCGAACAAAAGAGACGAGAATGGAAACAGACTACAGTACATGTGGCCCACATCAGGCGGTCTTTGGAATGCATTTGATGACCCGGCCCGTGAAGATGTGATGCCGACAGGTAACACCGACTGGTTGAAAACCTTGTTCGGCAACAGCTTTACGCAAGAGCACACCGTAAGTTTGAACGGTGGTTCTGAAAAAATACAATACTACCTTTCTGCCAACTACCTGGATCAGGGTGGTTTGCTGAATTATGGCGACGACAACAAACAGCGTTTCTCTTTCTCTGCAAAAATCAACGCACAACTTTCATCATGGTTGAAACTGAACTATAGCAGCCGTTTCAATCGCATTGATTATAGCGCACCTTCATATGCCGGAGGCGAAATCCAAAGCAACGTATTCTATTTCAATGCCTGTCGTTACTGGCCGGTAATTCCGGTTGTTGACCCGAACGGATTCTATACGGTCGCATCCAATATCTACCAGCTGACCGAAGGCGGACGCTACAAATCGCAGGCCGACGTATTGGCTCAGCAGTTGCAGTTACAGCTCGAACCGATCAAAAACTGGCGTACAACCATCGAGATGAACTACCGTTCGAACTACGACTTCAATCATACAGACAATCAAACCGTTTACGGGTATGATGTAAAGGCAGATCCGTTTATCATTGCGAACCAAACATCGAGCGTGACAGAGTATGCTTATAAAAGCAATTTCTTCAATCCGAATATCTTCTCTGAATATTCACAGGAGCTCGAAAGCGGACACAATTATAAAGTAATGGTTGGTTTCCAGAGCGAATTTTTCGAACAACGCAACATCACTGCTACCAAACAGAGTATCATCGCGGGTGTACCTACATTAGAGACCACCCAGAATAACTCAGTTACCAAAGGCGGTTACCAGGAATGGGCTACGGTCGGTTTCTTCGGCCGTGTCAACTACGACTATAAAGGACGCTATCTGGGTGAAATGAACCTTCGTTACGACGGTACTTCGCGTTTCCTTCGTGATCAGCGCTGGAACCTGTTCCCTTCGTTCTCTTTGGGCTGGAACGTGGCGCGTGAGGCATTCTTCGAAGACTTCACAGATAAAATCAGCACGTTGAAAGTACGTGGATCATGGGGTGAACTGGGTAACCAGAATACAACAAGTTTCTATCCTTTCTATCAAAACAGCATCAGTATCAAACCGTCGAACGGTAACTGGTTGGTAAACGGAAGCAAGCCCAACACCTCTGCAGAAGGATCATTGGTATCGGCATTGCTTACATGGGAACGCACGCAGACACTCGACCTTGGTATCGATTTGGCATTGCTAAACAACCGTCTGAGCATCACAGCCGATTACTTCCAGCGTACTACCAAAGACATGGTGGGTCCTGCTCCCGAACTTCCGGGAATCTTAGGAACCAAAGAGCCTAAAGTGAACAACCTCGACATGACGTCGAAAGG
>JAVVPN010000082.1:12171-12977 GCA_036655755.1 Bacteroidales bacterium
AGTGGTAATCAATAAATATCCGAACGAATCAGGGTCAATCTTCGATAAAGATGGAAACATCTGGTATTATCCGGGAGCTACCGTAGGGAATATCTGGGGATATACAACTGTAGGTATCGCAAAAAATGATCAGCAGATGGCCGATCACCTGGCTACTCTTCCAAACGGAGGGCAGACTGCCATTGGTAATGGTTGGGCTGCAGGTGATGTCATGTATAAAGACCTGAATGGCGATGGTAAGATCAGCCGTGGTAATCAGACGCTTGCCGACAAAGGCGACCTTTCGGTAATCGGTAACTCAACGCCACGCTATAACTTCGGATTAAACCTGGATGCAGCTTGGAAAGGGTTCGACCTTCGCGTATTCCTACAGGGTACGATGAAACGCGACTACATGCCGTCGAGCGAATCAACCATGTTCTGGGGTGCGGTAGGTTACTGGCAGACAAACTATTTCAAACCACACTTGGATTATTTCCGTGGTGAAAATACAACCAATCCGCTTGGAGCGAACCTGGATGGTTACTATCCGCGTCCGCTTGAAAGTGGTCGCAACCGTCAATCGCAGACCCGTTATATGCAGAACGCAGCTTACTGCCGTCTGAAAAACGTAACGTTAGGCTATACATTGCCGACAAACCTGACGCGCAAACTTCTTTTAAACAATCTGCGCATATTTGTATCGGGTGAAAACCTGCTTACATTCACAAACCTTGCAGATACTTTCGATCCGGAAACAATCGGAGTAGGTAACTGGGACGGATGTACTTATCCATTATCTAAAACAGTTTCTTTCGGTTTAAGTG
>JAVVPN010000083.1:0-12642 GCA_036655755.1 Bacteroidales bacterium
CCTTTATTGGTGATTTATAAAGGGTTATTTTTATTGTTTAGTTTTGTAGAACTCAAACTCTTTTAAGCTTTGAAAATAAAGAAAGTTCTGGTTTCACAGCCGAAGCCTACTTCAGACAAATCGCCTTATTTTGACATAGCGGATAAATACGGCGTTCAAATGGACTTCCGTCCATTTATTAAGGTAGAGTCTGTTACCCCAAAAGATTTCAGACAACAGAAAGTATCTATTCTGGATCACACAGCCGTAATCTTTACCGCACGCACATCGATCGATCATTTCTTTCATCTGTGCGAAGGACTAAGAATTACGATTCCTGATACGATGAAATATTTCTGTCTGACTGAATCGATTGCACTTTATCTTCAGAAATATATTGTTTACCGGAAAAGAAAAATATTCTTCGGAAATACAGGCAAGCTGGATGACTTAATGATATCCATCAACAAGCATGCCGACGAAAAATACCTGTTGCCGGTATCCGACGTACATAATGATGAACAAACAGCTCTGCTTAATAAAAGCAACATCGATTATACGAAAGCCGTGATGTATCGTACGGTAAGCAACGATTTCACACCCGAAGAAAAATTCGATTATGACATGCTGGTATTCTTCAGCCCGTCGGGAATCAACTCATTGTTGAAAAACTTCCCCGACTTTGACCAGAAGGATATCAAAATCGGATGTTTTGGCCCTACAACCGCAAAAGCGGTTAAAGATGCAGGTCTTCGCCTGGATGTTGAAGCTCCAAGTAAAGAAGCTCCTTCTATGACGGCTGCCCTTGAAAAATACTTCAAGGACTTGAACAAGTCAGAGAAGAAATAAGTTTCTGAAACAGTATTATCCACTCGAAAGCCTTGCTATTCTTTCGGCTCTGACGAAGGAATACAACGCTTTCGGGTTTTTTATTTTTATATGGACACACCTAAATTCACGCTCTCGAAAGCAGAAAGATTATCCAGTAAAAACAGTATTGATCTGTTATTTTCAAAAGGAAATTCATTTGTGGTATTTCCTTTCCGTATCGTTTACACATTTCTGGATTCATCTGAGCAAGAGAGTCGGGCAGCGATGTTTGTGAGTGTGCCGAAAAAGAAATTCAAACGGGCCGTAAAGCGCAACCTGATCCGTCGCCGGGTTAAGGAAGCTTATCGCCTGAACAAACAAATCCTACTTCCTGTTTTGGAAGAACAGGACAAGCATATTGCCATCGCCTTTCTCTATCTCGACCGGGAGGTGCGTCAGTATGACAGTATCGAGTCGAAAATGAAAGAACTCCTTTCACAATTGACCGCCAAAATAAAAGAACAAAAACCGGTTGAAACTCCGGAATAAACAGCATGATCAAAAAAGCACTTTCTTTTCTGGTATTGTTACCGGTATATTTCTACCGGTCGTTTATATCTCCTTTTACACCGCCGGCCTGCCGATATACCCCCACCTGCTCGCAATATGCGATCGATGCGGTAAAAAAGCACGGCCCGTTTAAAGGGGTATGGCTTACCATCAAGCGCCTGCTTCGTTGCCATCCGTGGGGCGGAAGCGGTTATGATCCGGTACCTTAAAAGGTTGCGTCATGTGTTTATTTAACCTCCATACTCATTCACGGGACCATCGTCCCCATATTCTGGCTATTCATAATGTTAACCCCGAACAATTGTCCGGTACCGACCAGTTACCGACTCCGTTTTCCTGTGGAATTCATCCCTGGTTTATAATCCCCGATCAGATCTCTTCTCAGACCGATCAGATAAAAGGCTATCTGACGCATCCTCATTGCGTGGCACTGGGAGAAGCAGGACTCGACAAATTGTGCGGCACCCCTTGGGCTCTCCAGCTCGACGTATTTCAAACGATGATCCAACTTTCGGAAGAATATCGCAAACCGATGATCATTCATTGTGTAAAAGCCTATGCAGAGTTGCTTAACCTGCGTAAAAAACTCAGACCCACCCAACCCTGGATTATCCACGGGTTTCGCGGAAATCCGGTTTTGGCCCAACAATTGATCAGTCACGGACTTTACCTCTCTTTCGGAAAACATTATAATGAAGATACCCTTCGCTCAATTCCGACAGACCGCTTCTTCCTCGAAACGGATGATGCCCCGTTTGATTTATCCACACTTTATCAACAGGTATCCGGCTTGCGCGGGATATCCCTCAGTCGGCTCTCAGAAGAAATAAACCTGCGGGCAAAGGCGCTGTTCGGTTCTGATTTATTTCAGAATATGCAGGAAAAATAACTACCTTTGCCTCAATTCTTTAAACTTAACTGTCCCTCAGGGATTTGAATTCAGATTTATTTAATCGTTTATACGTAAGATATATGAACTTTGTAGAAGAACTAAGATGGCGCGGCATGATCCAGGACATGATGCCGGGCACAGAAGAGCAACTTAATAAAGAAATGACTTCTGCTTATGTGGGCATCGACCCAACCGCAGACTCATTACATATTGGTCACCTGGTAAGCGTTATGATGCTTCGTCACTTCCAGCGTGCCGGCCACAAGCCTATCGCTTTGATCGGAGGCGCTACCGGTATGATCGGCGACCCTTCAATGAAGTCGCAAGAGCGTAACCTGTTGGACGAACCAACCCTTCGCCACAACCAGAACGCAATCAAAGCGCAGCTTTCTAAATTTTTGGATTTCGAATCGGATGCTGCCAACGCTGCCGAACTGGTGAACAACTACGACTGGATGAAAGAATTTTCATTCCTCGATTTCATCCGTAACGTAGGTAAAAACATCACTGTCAACTACATGATGGCGAAAGATTCGGTAAAGAAACGTCTGAACGGCGAAAGCAACTCAGGTCTTTCTTTCACTGAGTTTACTTACCAGCTGCTTCAGGGATACGATTTCGTTTACCTGAACAAAGAAAAAAACTGTAAACTTCAGATGGGTGGATCAGACCAGTGGGGTAACATCACCACAGGTACCGAAATGATCCGTAAAATGAACGGCGGCGAAGCGTTTGCTTTGGTTTGTCCGTTAATTACAAAAGCCGACGGTGGCAAATTCGGTAAAACCGAATCAGGCAACATCTGGTTGGATCGTCGTTACACTTCGCCTTACAAATTCTACCAGTTCTGGTTGAACGTAAGCGATGCGGATGCCGAAAAATACATCAAGATCTTTACAGCCCTTCCACAAGAAGAGGTTGCAGCGCTTGTTGAAGAACAGGCTGCCGCTCCTCATTTGCGTCCGCTTCAGAAACGTCTTGCCAAAGAGGTAACCGTGATGGTTCACTCAATCGAAGATTACGAAGCTGCTGTTGAAGCATCGAACATTCTGTTCGGAAACGCAACTGCCGAAGCGCTGAAAAAACTCGACGAAGAAACAATGCTTTCTGTATTCGAAGGAATCCCTACGTTCGAAATTTCAGCGGCAGAACTTGCCGAAGGAATCAAAGCGGTAGATTTACTGACAGAAAAGGCTGCCGTATTCCCGTCGAAAGGCGAAATGCGTAAACTCGTGCAGGGTGGTGGTGTTTCTGTAAATAAAGAAAAATTGGCTGCGTTCGACGAAGTTATCAACAATGATAAATTATTGAACAACAAATATTTGCTTATTCAGAAAGGTAAAAAGAACTACTTTTTGTTAATAGCTAAATAAAAAAAATTGCGATAGGTATTTGCAGATTTCAAACAAATACCTATCTTTGCAATGCTTTAGAGATAAGGCAATAGGATTGTCTCATGGTGTAATGGTAGCACTACAGTTTTTGGTACTGTCTGTCTAGGTTCGAATCCTGGTGAGACAACAATCTACAAAAAAGCGAACTTCGAAAGAGGTTCGCTTTTTTTGTTTTATCTTCGTTTTGCTATGATACGACCTTATCAACAATCGGATGCCGACCGGTTAATAACCATCTGGCTCGAAAGCTCCGCCATCGCCCACTCCTTTATCGACTACGGATACTGGGAGCGCAATGCCGCCGCCATGCGCAGCGTATATCTGCCCACGGCCAAAACATTCGTGTGGATAAACGAAACCGACCACCAGATAGCCGGATTCATTTCAATGGCCGGATCTACCGTAGCCGCACTGTTCGTAGCGCCCGGTTATCAACAATCGGGTATCGGAAACGCACTGATTCGTTTTGCCAAACAGCAGCACGATACGCTCAATCTGTATGTGTATTGCCTAAACCGGAAAGCATTTTCATTTTACCGCAAACATGGTTTTGAGGTGATCGAAACAAACACGGATCCCGGCACGGGAGAGGATCAGTATCATATGGTGTTTCGCCGCACGGATTCGTCCGAATTTTAATCAAAAAATAGGTATAGCGCGTTCTAATCGGGGTAGCACCTATAAAAATCGAGTAAAAAAACACTTTTTTTAGAGCAGAGTGTTGCACGAATAAAAAAGCTGTTATATATTTGCATCGTCAAAGGGAAACAATGACAAAACACTGTCTTATGGTGTAATGGTAGCACAACAGATTCTGGTTCTGTTTGTCTAGGTTCGAATCCTGGTAAGACAACAATTATCGAAGCCAAATGCTTGTTCATCAAGTATTTGGCTTTTTTGTTTTTACTATCTTCGTTGGCAACCTCTGCCATACTCTCCACTAAAACGTCCCTACCTCTTTACAAATATCCGCGCCCCCTTTTATCTATACGTGGGCATGTACGATGCCGTACGCGGGCGCGTCCCATTCCGTACGCGAGCTAGTACGGCGCCGTCCGTGCGCTCGTCCCAATCGGTACACGCCCGCTTATTCATAAAAGGGGGTGCGGAAAATCACAAAACAGCCTTCCTAAAATGGTGGCGAAAGTATTAACAACACCTTTGTTAATACCTTCGGATTTCAACAGTTATCCACAATTGTTGATAACTACCTAATAATTTGATTTACATATATATTACAACAACACAAACCTACTTATCAACAGTTATCAACAACCTGTTGAATATGTGGAAAACCCCGGTATAAAGCAAAAAAATCCGTTAGTCCGAAACCATGTTTCAAACTAACGGAAAGCTCTTTTATGTCCTGTTGATAAGTTGCTGAAAACCCCGGTTTACAAACTTAGTTTGGCCGAAAGATCAAGCATACGGTCGATCGGAAGTTTCGCACGCTCGCGGATCGCTTCGTCCACCTCGATTTCAGGAAGCTCGTATTTAAGCGTATTATAAAGCTTGTTGAGCGTATTCAGACGCATGAAGCTGCACTCGTTGCACGCGCAGGTAGAATCCATCGGAGGAGCCGGAATAAACGTCTTCTGCGGGCATTTTTTCTGCATTTCGTGCAAGATACCCGATTCGGTGGCAACGATAAAGGTCTGCGCCGCGTCGCTGATGGCGAAATTGAGCAGGTTGGCGGTAGAGCCCACCTGGTCGGCCACGGTAAGAATCACCTTTTTACACTCCGGATGCGCCAGTATTTTGGCTTCGGGGTGCTGTTTTTTCAAATCGAGAATCTTTTCGAGCGAGAATTTTTCGTGAACGTGGCATGCACCGTCCCAAAGCAACATATTGCGCCCCGTAAGGGAATTGATATAATTGCCCAGGTTGCGATCGGGGCCGAAGATGATCTTCTCCTCCTTCGGGAAGGTTTCAACGATCTGACGCGCGTTTGAAGAGGTCACAACGATATCCGTGTAATACTTCACAGCCGCCGATGTATTCACATACGAAATCACCGTATATCCGGGATGCGCTTTTACGAACTCGCCGAACGCTTCCGCCGGACAGCTATCCGCTAATGAACAGCCTGCATTCAGATCGGGCACCAACACCTTGCGGTCGGGGCACAGTATCTTCACGGTTTCACCCATGAAATGAACACCACACATCACAATGATATCGGCGGTGGTCTTTTTCGCCCATTGCGCCAGGGCCAGACTATCTCCGACAAAATCGGCGATATCCTGAATTTCACCTTCGGTGTAGTAGTGCGCCAGGATCACGGCGTTCTTTTCTTTCTTCAAGCGAAGAATTTCTTCCTTGACATTGATCCCTTCAACGGGGATATCCACAAAACCTTTCGACAAATCTATATTTATCATTATATGTTTCTTCTAAATTTTAAAATTCAAAAATTCTATATGATGATTATAATGGGCTGTTGATAATGGTGATAGTTTTTTCTGTTTTCGCTTGCTTTTTAAGTTATCAAAAGAAAGTACAGGCTTATTGACTATTTATCAGCAGTTAATCAACAGGTTTAATGCGTGATATTCAGTGTATTGATTAAATATTGGCAAAAGCTGTTGATTTCGGGCAAAGTTAATAACTTTCTTGATGAAAGGGTATTGATAACCTGCTTAAATATAGTTTATAGTGGTATAGATAAGTTGTGAATTAAATATTTGGAGGTTGTTGATAAAGGGGTGAATAATGATATTTCTGAATAATCCTACAATAGTTATTATTTTCTTTCAGCGAGTTTTCCATAGTTATTCACAAGGTTATTAATAAGCTTTTAATAGGTTATAAACAGCAAAATGTTTATTTATCTTTGTCATACTAAATTCTGGATATGAAGAAACTTACGATAACCGAACTCAACCGTATCAGCAAGGAGGAGTTCAAAGAAACCAAAAAGATTCCGTTGATCATCGTGCTTGATAATGTGCGGAGTCTCAATAATATAGGATCTGTATTCCGCACTTCGGATGCATTTCTGGTAGAAGCGATCTATTTATGCGGCATCAGTTCGCCACCACCTAATCCGGAGATCCATAAAACGGCGCTCGGAGCGGAGGATTCGGTAGATTGGGTTTATTTCGAAGATACTCACAACGCTGTTGATAAGTTGAAAACAGACGGCTATACGGTGTATGCGGTAGAGCAGGTAGAGGGCAGTATGATGCTTGATAAAATACAGCTTGACAAGGGGTTAAAGTATGCGGTGGTCATGGGTAACGAGGTAAAAGGCGTTCAACAAACAGTTGTTGATAAGTGTGACGGATGTGTGGAAATCCCACAGTTCGGAACCAAGCATTCGCTCAATGTGTCGGTTACGACTGCGTTGATAATTTGGGACTTTTTTCAACAGCTTCACGATTAATTGTTGAAACATAACATAGGCTTATAATACAAAGAGCGGGCGCATGGTTTGTTATGCGCCCGCTCTTTGTATTATATCATGCCGTATTCTACCATCACACAAATCTTTTCCATCTCCTGGTCTTTCCCCGTAGGATCCCAGTGCGCTTTCAGGCTTACGCCGAACAGTTTACCGAACCCTTGCCAGAATCCTGCGGCAAAGCTGCCCAAATAGGCCTGTATCAATGTATATGAATTCGATTTACATTCGCGGTCGATCAGTTTGACCAATAGTTTACCCTGACGGAAGGTGAGCTTCTTAAGGGTGGGTTTATAGGTGTCGAAAAGCTCCGACTGCATTTTTTTCAGGTGTTTATCCCGCTCTTTCTCTGTAGGCAGCGTTTCGATGTACTCGTATGTTTCGAGCATGATGCCATGAATGAGTTTGGCAAGCGGCAGGGTTTTCTTAACATCGCGTACATCCCTCCAGTACAGATTTTCCTCTTTTTTGCTTTTAAAAATCTTTTTGGGATAACATACTACGGTGCGCATACGTGCAATAATGATCGTATCGCCGTTTTCAACCACACAGCGACGAAGATTCCCCGGCAAATCGTTAATAACCAATTGTGCTTCTGTTTTTCCGGGTAGAAAAAACAACAGGGAAAATAATATGAACCAAACGTTTTTCATCATTGAAAGCGAAAATACAATTTTCTTTTATCCGTGATTCGTAAAGTATTTAAAAGCATGAAAATAATACTGTTTTTAGTAAGAATAGTTCAGTTTTGAGTGCTAAAAATTATTTACCTCTTCAAACTACTATTAAACAGATTTGTTATAAAAGGAAATCTACACTCTTTTTATGAATACCGGGAAAACACTCTTTCCGTTACTGATTATCTGGCTATTGGTGAGTTGTTTTGATATGAAAGGTAATGAGCCTATGCCGTGGACTGAGGTGCATTCGATGGGAATCGGTAATATTTATGCTCCTTTGTCTTCTTATTTAAATCCTGCCGCGCTGAGTCTGTCGAAAAAGCGCGCACTCGTCTGTGCCTACGAAAATAAATTCCTTGTCAAACAATTATCCACACTGACCGCCTGTTATGAACAACCCAACCGATTGCTCGATTTTTCGGTGCTGATCAACTACTTCGGATATGATTTATACCATGAAACAAGGTGTGGATTAAATGTTAGTAAAGTGTTGAAACCGGGTCTTTCGCTTGGTGCCCGCATTTATTATTATGGCCTTCAATATGCTGATAGTAAGGGTTTAATATCGGTAGTTTCGGGGGATATCGGGTTGCAGTACCTACCTGTTGATAACTTACGGATAGGCTTTCTTATTCAGAACCCTTTCAGAGTGTCTTATAAACAGGAGGGGACGGAATATGACCTGCCGGTTTGCATGGAAATCGGTGCCGAATACCAGTTTGCCGATGCCGCTTCACTGCTGGTCGCAGTTGAAAAGGATACCCGTTATCCCGTCTGTTTTAAGGCGGGTATGAGTTACGAAATAGAGCGTTTCCTGCAGTTGCGTATCGGAGTCTTATCTTCTCCTTTCATGCCGACGGGGGGTGTCGGATTTTGCTTTGATGCTTTTCAGGTGGATGCCGCGTTTTCTTACCATTCTACTCTCGGATTATCGCCTGCAATTTCTATTCGTTATAATTTCTAGTGTTTTTATAAGTTTAGTGACAGTTAAAATAGTTATGAACAGGTTTATTATTTTCTTATCAACAATTTTTGTGTGTTTTATGTTGAAATCGCAATCATCAATAGAACAGCAGGAAGAGTGGCGTGAAGTGATTCTTGAACGATTGGATAAAGAAAGTAATCAACAAGATATCAACAATGTTATCGACAGGTTATATGAACTTATTAACAAGCCAATTTTAATTAATATTTGCAGTAAGGAGGATTTAGAGGAGCTCCCGTTCCTCTCTTCCCGGCAGATTGAAAACCTACTCTATTACCGGTACGTATTTGGTGAGATGAAGAGTTTGCATGAGCTGCGGTTGGTGGAGGATTTCGATATTGAAACCATCCGGCTCGTAACCCCTTTTCTGCGGGTAGAACCGCGGCTTCGCGAGGAAAAAGGAGCTGTTGATAAACTGTTTAAAAGCGTGCGGAATGAGGTGGTAATTCGTTGTGATATAGGGTTTAACAAAAAAGAGGGATATGTTGATAAGTCTGATTCGCTCCTGGCGGTCAATCCCAATAAACACTACCTGGGATCGCCGCTTTACAGTGCGGTACGCTATCGTCTGGAAGCGAAAGATAAGTTGCGGGCGGGATTGATTTTGGAAAAAGACGCCGGGGAAAAGGGACTTGATTATTGGAATGGATTCGTTCAGTTGAAAAACAGAGGCGTACTGAAGAATCTGGTAGCCGGCAGCTATAAAATGAGACTTGGAACGGGATTGGTTATCAACAATGCTTTTTCACTGGGGAAAAACCAAATGGGGGTATCGATGATGACCCGCAGTAACGGCATCATGCCGCATGCTTCGGCTGATGAATATAATTACCTTCGGGGTATCGCCGCGGAGATAAAGCTGTCGCGTTATGTGCTGACTGCTTTCTGGTCGTATCGCTCGCTCGACGCGCGGATAGAGCAGGATACGATTTTGTCTGTAAAGAAAGACGGATTGCATAATTTGTTACGGGAGGAAGAGAAACGAAACCGTGCCGACCTGATATCGGCGGGCGGTGCTTTGGCGGTAAAAGGGGCGTGGTATCAGGTGGGGGTGAACGGGGTTTACCATGTTTTCAACACCTGTTATTATCCCGAAAAGAAACTCTACAACTTGCATGCTTTCCGTGGGAAACGGACCGGTAATATAAGTGTCGATTACCGGATGAAATATGCCGGACTCTTCTTTTGTGGTGAAACGGCAATGAGCCGCAATGGGGCGATCGCTTTATTGCATGCGCTGACTTATCAACCTACTTCGGGTATCACGGTTACGATGCTGCATCGTTATTACGGAGGTAGCTATCACAGTTGGTTCGGACGGGGATATTCGGAAGGGTCGGAACTGAATAATGAATCGGGCGTATCTTTTTTTCTGGTCACGAAACCGGTTGCCGGATTGACGGTAGAGGGGAGTGCGGATTTCTTTCGGTTTCCGTGGCCCAAGTATGGTGTGGATATCCCTTCGGCAGGATATGAGCTCCGTTTTCAGAGTAGTTATCAACAGGGTGAAAAATGGAACGTGCATCTGCGTTACCGACTGAAAAACAGGGATAAGAATCGTGCAGGAGTGCCCGACTCGCTCCCCTCCGTACAATGTTATCAACAACACCAAATCGCCCTGCGTACGGGCACGGTGATATCCGCTTCCTTCTTCTTAAAGACATCTGCAGAGGGTACGTTTTATCGGTTTGAAGGGGAATCCGCCTCGAAAGGATTTCTGCTTTCGCAGAGTGTCGGCTATAAGATGAAAGGGTATCCGTTGCAGGCGGATTTGATGGTGGCGCTGTTCGATACAGAAAATACCCAAACCAAGGTGTACCTTTCTGAAAAGAATGTGTTGTATGGTTTCGGTATCCCTTCGTTTTACGGAAACGGGATGCGTACGGCCTGCACGATCCGCTATGATTTTGCAAAACGCTTTACGGTATGGGTGAAGGTTGCCAACACCCGTTATTTCGACCGGGATGAAATCGGGAGCGGATTGGAGTTGATACGGGGAAAAAATAAGACCGATTTATGGACGCAGCTGCAAGTGAAGTTTTAAAAATCGCTACTTTTGAGAATAGATATTAAAAACAAAACATCATGGCTACTGCTTTATTTGGTTCGATTATATTCGGGCCGGTTCATAGCCGCCGTTTGGGCGTTTCATTGGGTGTGAATCTTCTTCCGGCAATCGGGAAAGTGTGTTCGTTCGACTGTATTTATTGCGAATGCGGATATAATGCTGAGCGCAGAGGCGGGAAGCTTCCTTCGGCCGAGGAGGTGATCGGGGCGCTCGAAAAATCATTGAGCGAAATGTCGGAAGCCGGAAAACCGCTCGACGTAATTACGTTTGCCGGCAACGGGGAACCTACGGTGCATCCTGATTTTGCGCGGATCATCGACGCTACATTGGTGCTGCGCGACCGTTATTATCCGGAAGCAAAAGTGAGTGTGCTCTCTAATTCCACCCGTATCGATCGTCCGGACGTATTCGACGCATTGCAGAAAGTGGATAATAATATATTGAAACTTGATTCTGTTTTTCAGGAAACGGTAGAGCTGATCGATGCTCCGAACCAGGAAAACTTCACTGTTGATAAGTTGATTGAGAACCTGAAGGCTTTTAATGGTAACTTAATCATACAGACCATGTTCCTGCGTGGAATGCACGGCGGAAAGGTTGTTGATAACACAATCGAACGCGAAGTGGAAGGATGGCTTGAGGCCTTGAAAGCGATTCGCCCGAAACAGGTGATGGTGTATTCGCTCGACCGCCCTACGCCCGAACAGCAACTGCAGAAAGTGTCGAAAGAGGAGCTCGAAAAAATAGCCGATCGCGCAAGAGCAATCGGCTTTGAGGTGAGTGTGGCTTAATTATCTTTTATCTCCCCTTGATGATCTTCTTAATCTCGTTGAGCTTGTTGAGCGCTTCGATCGGAGTAAGGTTATTCACATCGAGGTTATTGATTTCGTCGCGTATCTGGCTCAATACCGGATCGTCGAGCTGGAAGATGCTCAGTTGCATCCCTTCGCGATGGGAAGCGATCTCTTTTACCGGTTTGGCGATGCCGTTCTGGCGATTGTCGGTTTCCAGCTGTTTCAGGATGGCATCGGCGCGCTTCACGATACTTTGTGGCATACCGGCCATCTTGGCTACATGGATACCGAAGCTGTGTTCGCTTCCTCCCTTTACCAGCTTGCGCAGGAAGATCACCTTATTATCCACCTCGCGTACCGATACATTGAAATTAACGATGCGGTGGAAGGTCTTTTCCATCTCGTTGAGCTCGTGGTAGTGGGTGGCGAACAGGGTTTTCGCTCTTCCCTTCGGATTCTCGTGGATATGCTCCACGATGGCCCATGCGATGGAGATACCGTCGTAGGTGCTCGTACCGCGTCCCAGCTCATCAAACAGAATAAGGCTTCGCTCCGAAATATTGTTTAAGATATCGGATGCCTCGTTCATCTCCACCATGAATGTGGATTCACCCACCGAGATATTGTCGGAAGCACCCACACGGGTGAAAATCTTATCCACCAAACCGATTTTAGCCGATTCGGCCGGTACGAAGCTGCCGATCTGCGCCAATAGCGTAATCAGGGCGGTCTGACGGAGCAATGCTGATTTACCCGCCATGTTTGGACCGGTGATCATGATCACCTGCTGCGTATCATTGTCCAGAAAAACATCGTTGGCAATATAGCTCTCGCCCAAAGGCAACTGTTTCTCAATCACCGGATGGCGCCCCTGTCTGATATCGATGACAAGCGTATCGTTCACCTCCGGACATACGTATTTGTTTTCCTGCGCCACTTTCGCGAAGGAAAGCAGACAGTCGATCCGGCCGATCATAGCCGCGTCGTGCTGGATATTCGGGATATAGTCGGCTAGACTCAACACAAGGTCATTGAAAAGACGGGTTTCGAGCGCCAGAATTTTCTCT